>CAMDFT010000013.1 GCA_945897795.1 Limnohabitans sp. Rim8
TACATCCTGAAAAACTGGCGCATGGTCAAGGTGGCCACCACCAAGGCCCAGCGCAAGCTGTTTTTCAACCTGCGCTCGATGAAGCAAGGCTACAAAGCGGATGCCGATGAAGGCACCCACCGCGACACCTTGACCCCCGACCAGGTGGATTCGATGGCGCACAGCCTGAACGTCAAACGCGAAGAAGTGCGTGAGATGGAAATGCGCATGTCCGGCGGCGATGTGTTGCTGGACCCGGCCCCCTCGGACGACGGCGAGCAGGCCTTTGGCCCCATCGCCTACCTGGCCGATGTGAACCACGAGCCCACCGCCATGCTCGAAGCCCACGAGCGCGACGTGATGGCCAGCGATGGCCTGGCCACGGCCCTCAATGCCTTGGACGAACGCAGCCGCCGCATCGTGGAAGAGCGCTGGCTCAAGGTCAACGACAACGGCTCGGGCGGCATGACGCTGCACGACCTGGCCGACGAATACGGCGTGAGCGCCGAGCGCATCCGCCAGATCGAAGTCGCGGCCATGAAGAAAATGAAAAAGGCGCTTGTCGAGTTCGCTTGACTACAGGCCTTATGGGTCACCTTTGATTCAGATACCCGGTTTTGACCGGGTATTTTTTTTGCCCACAGTGCGCTAAAGTCACTGCAGTTTTGTTTTGAAAGCATCCACCATGAACGTTCGCACACCCTCTGGTTTTTCTCGCCGCCATTTGGCCCAAGCTCTTGGCGCTGCTTTGGCTTTGGGACTGACCCCATCATGGGCCAACCCAGCGGCCACGGGGGCATGGCCAACACAAACCGTTCGTCTGGTGGTCGGCTTCCCGGCCGGCTCCAGCCCCGACCTGACGGCCCGTGCGCTGGCCGAGCCTTTGTCCAAGGCCTTGGGCCAAAACGTGATCGTCGAGAACAAAGTGGGTGCGGGCGGCAACATCGCCGCCGACTTCGTGGCCAAGTCCTCCGACGGCCACACCTTGGGCCTGATGATCAACGGCAACATGACGATTGCCCGCATCCTGAACCCCAAGGTGCCTTATGACCCCCTGAAAGATCTTGCACCCATCAGTCTGATCGGCAAAGCGCCCTTGGTGCTGACCGTGCCTGCCGATGCCCCAGGCCAAACCCCTGCCGAGTGGTTGAGCCAAGCCCAAAAGTCTGGCGACAAACTCAGCTATGCATCGCCCGGTGTCGGCACCGTGGCGCACCTGGGCATGGAGCTGCTCAAAACCAAGGCGGGCATTGCGCCAGTGCATGTGCCCTACCCCGGCAACCCGCAAATCATCACCGCCATGCTGGGTGGCCAGGTGCAGCTGGCTTTGCTGCCACCGGCCATGGCGGCCGCCCAGGTGCGAGGTGGCAAACTGCGGGCCATTGGGGCTTCGAGCACCGGGCGCAGCCCGGTGGCCGCTGAGGTGCCTAGCCTATCCGAAATCGGTGTGAAAGATTACCAACTAGAAATCTGGAACGCGGTGGCCGCACCCGCATCGATGCCCGCGGCCGTGGCCACCAAATTGTCTGCCGTGGTCAGCGAGATCGTGCGTGCCCCCGAGATGCGCGCGCGTTTGTTCCAGCAAGGCTGGCAGGTGGTGGGCTCTTCGCCCGAGGGTTTGCGCAACCGGATTGAGTCAGACACAAAAGCGCTGGGCGACATCATCCGCAGCCAGAAAATCGCATTGAACTGAAGGCTCTGAAAAAGCGGGTTCAGTGCCCGGCCAAGAGGCCAGGCCTCATTTGCCGCCGAGCAAGACCTTCACGTCGGCAGCCAGCGTCTCGGCACCGCTGGCGTGGCGGTTGTACAAGCGGATGCGGCCTTTCGGATCAAAGGTGAAACTGCCCGCCGAGTGGTCCATGGTGTAACTGGTGGGGGTTTTGCCTTCAACCTTTTTGTAATAGATCTTGAAGTCTTTGGTGACTTTGGGCAGTTGCTCGGCCGTGGGGCGCAAGGCCACAAAATCCGGTCCGAAATTGGCCATGTAGGCCTTGAGCAACTCCGGTGTGTCGCGCTCGGGGTCGACCGTGATGAAGATGCCCTGGAGCTTGGCCCCATCGGCACCCAGCAACAGTTTGGCCTGGGCCATTTCCTGCAAGGCGGTCGGGCAAACATCAGGGCACTGGGTGAAACCAAAAAACACCACCACGGCCTTGCCCGCAAAATCTTTGAGCGTGCGCACTTGCCCGTTTTGGTCGCTCAACTCCCAGCCTTGGGCATAGTCGGCTCCGGTGATGTCCACGCCACGAAATGAAGGTTTGTCATCGCCGCAGCCGCTCAAGCCCCACAACGCGCCTGCCAAGCTCAGGGCCAAGGCGGCGTTCGAAAATACTCTGCGTTGCAACATGCCTGGGGCCTCAAAAAATGTAGTGGTCCAGCAACAAAGCGGCAAACAAGGCGCTCAGGTGGATCAGTGAAAAACGGAAAGTTTTGCGGGCCAACTCGTCCGAATAGTCACGGTACAAGGCCACCGCGTAGCCGATGAAACCGATGCTCAGCACCACTGCGGTGGCCAAGTAAAGCCAAGAGCTCATGCCGTAGACAAAGGGCATCAGGCAGGACGCCATCAGCACGATGGTGTAGAGCAAGATCTGCAGGCGCGTGAACTCGTTGCCGTGCGTCACGGGCAACATGGGCAGACCCGACTTGCGGTAGTCCTCGACCCGGTAGAGCGCCAGCGCCCAAAAGTGCGGTGGGGTCCAGAGAAAGATGATCAGGAACAGGATCAAGGCTTCAGGCCCCACCTGACCGGTCATGGCCGCCCAACCCAGCACGGGCGGCATGGCGCCACTGGCGCCGCCAATCACAATGTTTTGCGGCGTGAGCGGCTTCAGGATCACGGTGTAAACAATGGCGTAACCCACAAAGGTGGCAAAGGTGAGCCACATCGTGAGGGGGTTCACAAACACATACAGCACCAACGATCCCAAGGCGCACAAGGCCGCAGAAAACACCAAGGCCTGGCGGTCGCTCAACTCGCCTTTGGCGGTGGGCCGCCAAGAGGTGCGCTTCATTTTAGAATCGATGGTTTTTTCAACCAGGCAGTTGAAGGCCGCCGCGGCTCCCGACACCAACCAGATGCCAATGCAGGCCCACAAACCCAGCTTCAACTCGGCCAGACTCGGGACGCCAGGCACGGCCAATACCATGCCGATCAGGGCACAGAAAACGATCAATTGAACCACGCGGGGTTTAGTCAGCGCGTAATACTGTTGCCAGACATTCATGGGCAAACGGGCGGTGGCGACGGTCATTCGGCAAGCTTTTTGGAAAGGGGAAAAGGCCCTGAATTATCAGCCCGGCTGACACACAGCGCCCAGGTCAGGGTCAAGGCCATGGCCGCGGCACCGCCGGTGTGCATCACGGCTGCCAGCAAGGGCCAGCCCAGCACCACATTGCTCAAGCCGGTGGCGAACTGTAAGGCACACAGGCCCAACAACCAGCGCCCGGCCACGGCCAAGCCCGGCTGCACCCGCAATCGCCAGCCCAACCACAGCAGCACCGCCAACACCAGCCAAGCGGCCGAGCGGTGCACAAAATGGATGGACGCCAGCGCCGAGAAAGGCAGCAACTGGCCCTCGGGCGTGTAACCCAATTCGCGCCAGACGCTGAAGCCTTGCCAGTTCATCTCAGGCACCCACTGGCCGTGGCAGGTGGGGAAATCCGGGCAGGCTAACACCGCGTAATTGGTGCTGACCCAGCCACCCAAGGCAATTTGCATACACAGCAAAACAAAGCCGGCCCACAAACCCAAGCGCAGTGGCGACGGCAGGGGCCGCGTGCCTGCGCCGTCATAGCGCACGGCTTGCGCCATCAACAAAACCAACAAGCCGATGCCGCCCATCAGGTGCAAGGTGACGATGGCCGGAAACAGCTTCATGGTCACCGTGAGCGCGCCAAACGCCCCTTGCATGCACACCCACACCAGCGTGAGCGTGGGCAACCAAGGGCTCACCTCACGGCTTTGGCGGCGCAGCCACCAGGTCATGGCGGCCAAAGTCAGGATCAGGACGCCCACCCCCGTGGCCAAATAACGGTGCACCATCTCGATCCAGGCTTTGCTGTGCGTGACCGGTCCGGAGGGCATGGCCGTTTGAGCCGCCGTGATTTCGACCTTGGCCCCCATGGGTGTGGCGCTGCCGTAGCAGCCTGGCCAGTCGGGGCACCCCAAGCCAGAATCGGTCAGCCGGGTGAACGCCCCAAACAGCACCAGATCAAAGGTCAAAAACAAGGTGATCAAGGTCAAGGCCTTGAGCCGCCCCGATGGCGTGGTGCTGCGCTGGCGCCACAGCCACCAGCCCAAGGGCAGTGCTGCCACCGCCAGGCCCACGGCCATGAGCTCCAATATGGGCTCCAGGTTGTACAGGTCCACTTCGTTCATGCCTCAACGCCCCGCATTGTCCCAAGACGAGGAGGCCTTGAGCAATCGATCCAGATCACGTTTGGCTTTGGAGGCACTGGGCACGTCCATGTTGGCGGGGAAACGCATCATGAAGTTGCCCATCGGATCGACGACGTACAAATGGTCCTGCAATTGCTGCCCTTGGGCCGGGCTGATCCAGCTTTGCACCGAGGCCGCATCCAGGCGCAGCACATGCGCCATGTTCAAGGCAGGCAAGAGACTGGAGGCCACAGGCGCATCGTCAGTGACCAACCAGACGCGGTCAACCCGGTCCTTTTCGCGGGCCAGGATTTCGCGCAATTGGCGCTGAAAATACAGGTTTTGCTGGCAACGCTCGTCGCAACTGCCTGACGCAACCGTCACCAGCAGCCACTGGCCTTTGAGGCTGCTCAGCGTGACCGATTCGCCTTGCAGGTTTTTGGCACTGATCTGAGGCATGTCTTTTTGCGGCTGTATCAGCTCACCATACACACGACGGCCTTCGGGGCGGATCACGTAGTAGGTGAAGTACGAGGCGATGACCGGAGAAGCGCAGACCAACATCATGAGGATCATTTTCCAGCGGCCCATGCGGGTGCGTTGGGCATCGGCTTGCACCACTGAGCCGGGGTTGGGCAAGTCGTGCACCGTCATGGCCAGGGGGCTGTCAGGCAGGTCGTTTTTGGCGGCGGGGTTGGACAATTTGGAACCAGACATAAAGTAAAGCGATCAGGCCACTCAGGCCAAACCATTGGAAAGCGTATCCGTGGTGCTTTGCGACACCACTGGCCACCACGGGCCATTCGCGCAGCAGGCCTTCCGAGGGCCCGCCCGATTGCAGCAAGGTGACTTCGAGCACCTTCAAGCCAGACTCTTGACGGTAGGCTATCAGGTCGAGATTTTGCCGTATTGGACCTGTCTCGGCCCCGCCGAAGTCATAGAGCCTTGAAGGCCATGGGGCCAAATGGCCTTCTATTTGCACCCGATCTACAGACGTCTGCACAGGAGGCAATGCGGTACGGTCGGTGAAAGAGCGCTGCGCCCAGCCACGCTGCACCACCAAGACCTCGCCCGAGCCTTCGATCTGCAACGGGGTCAGCACAAAAAATCCAGGTTTGGCATTCATCTGCCGGTTGTCCAGATGCACCGTGTGGTTGGGCAGCCAACGTCCCGTCACCACCAATCGGCGGTGAATCAACTCGCTGCGCTGCGCCACACCTTCAGGCCCGCCCCTCAGGGTGCGGCCGTCCAGCGCCTCTTTGCTCGCCTGTTGTGTCCGCGCGTCTTGTAAGGCGGTTTTCTCATCGGCGCGGCCAAGCTGCCACAGCCCCAGGGAAAAGGTGATGGCCACGCCTGCGGCAGCCACTGCCAGCACCAGCCATCTTTTCCAGTGAAGGGGTTTGTCAGTCATCGGATAATGTGCCCATGAAAATACTTGTCGCCATCGCGTTTCTTGCCATTTTGGTCAGTCTGGGCTCGGCCCTGATGTACATGATGCGGGGCAGTGCCCCTCCCGTTGAGGGCCAAGCACCCAAAAAAGGGAACATGGCCACCGCGCTGGCCTTCCGTGTCGGCTTTTCCATTGTCCTCTTCATCTGCGTTCTGGCAGCCTGGAAATTGGGCTGGATCCAGCCTACAGGCATCCCCCCAGGGGCTTGATCGAATTTCTGATTTTTTTGGTCACCGCTATGCCGATTTGATCTGGCATTTTCGCGCCATCCATCACCAACAAAAAAGCGCCCTTGGGCGCTTTTTTGTTGGTGCCAAGGGCAGGCTTACATCCAATATACGAGGATGTACAAACCCAGCCACACCACGTCCACAAAGTGCCAGTACCAAGCCGCGCCCTCAAAACCGAAGTGACGGTCTTTGGTGAAATGGCCTTTTTGCAAACGCAGGGTGATGAACAAGAGCATCAACATGCCCACGAACACGTGAAAGCCGTGAAAACCCGTCAGCATGTAAAAGGTAGAGCCATAAATGCCGGATGACAATTTGAGGTTCAGATCACCCCAAGCGTGGGCATATTCATAACCCTGCACCAAGAGGAACGTGACGCCCAGCAGCACCGTCATCCACATGAACTTGATGGTCTTGCTGCGGTCACCCACCTGCAGGGCGTGGTGCGCGATGGTCAATGTCACGCCCGATGTCAACAGCAAAGCGGTGTTGATGGTGGGCAACCAGAAAGGACCCATGGTTTGGAAGGGCTCAACAAAGCCGGCTGGCGAGGTGGTTGCACCTGCCACCACGCTGGGCCATGCCGCTTTGAAGTCAGGCCAAAGCAGTGCGTTTTCCAAGCTGCCGAGCGCCGGAATCGAATGTGAACGGGCCCACCACAGTGCTGTGAAAAAGGCACCGAAAAACATGACCTCGGAGAAAATGAACCAGGTCATGCTCCAACGGTAAGACAAGTCGATTTTTCGACCGTACATGCCGGTTTCGCTTTCGTGCACGGCCTCAGAGAACCACTGGTACAAAACGATCAACCACCAAGCCATGCCGAAGAACAGGCAATACATGCCCCAGTCGGCACCGTTGATCCACTGACCAGCACCCAGAATCAGGAAAAATAGGCCGATGGCGGCCATCACCGGGTGACGCGATGGGTGCGGAACGTAGTAATAAGGCGTGGTGCCGTGTGCTGCTGAACTCATGGGGACTCCTGCTCTCTCTTATTCGAAATCAAACGATGCGGGTTAAAGGCCAGTCGGCTGTGCCACCACCCAATTGACCAGGGCGATCAGCCCCAGAACAAACAACAATGCCATCCCGATGGCCACACCAATGATGTGGAAGGGGTTGAGCTTTTCAATGTCTTGCTGCGATTCGGAATTCTTGCGAAGCCCGACAAACGACCACAACACCACTTGAATGGTGCGCAGCCAAGAAGTTTGACGGACAGGCGCGGTCATGAACCCCAACCTGTCTTGACCGTCACGGGCTGTACGGCAGCGGCCAATGGCGCAGTCGGTGCCGCCGGTGTCTTGCCACCCACTTCAAAGAAAGTGTAGGACAGCGTGATGGTGGTCACGTCTTTGGACAACTTGGGGTCGATCACGAAAGCCACAGGCCAGGACTTCTTTTCACCCGGCTCCAGCGTGTACTGGTTGAAACAGAAACACTCCAGCTTGTTGAAATGGTTGGCCGCATTGCGTGGTGCATAGCTGGGAATGGCTTGAGCCGCCATGCGGCGATTTTGCACATTCTGGAACTCGTACATCACGGTGTTCAGCTCACCAGGGTGAACCTGCATGGAGCGTTTTTCAGGCTTGAAATCCCAAGGTCCGCGAACATTGGCGTCGAACTCGACGGTGATTGTGCGGCTGGTGTCCACTTGGCTATTGCGCAACACTTCGGCGGCTTTACCCGCCTTGGCGTTGCCCGGGACCTGCGTCTCGGAAATCGACAGGATATTGATGCCGGTGATCTCGCAAATGGCCTTGTAAATGGGCACCAGCGCATAGCCGAACCCAAACATGCCAGCGGTGACGATCGCCAACTTGCCCACCATTTTCAGGTTTTCACCGCGCAGGTTCATCTTGGTTTTCTCAGGAAGCCAAGATCATTATCTTGGCCACAAAACCAGCCAACACAACGCAGGCCACCGAAGCCAAGATCAGGCCCAGGCGCACGTTGCTTTTTCTTTGTTCAGGGGTCATGGCCATGACCATCAACCGATCACACGGGTGGCTGAAGCGTCCAGCTTGGGTGGATTTTCAAAGGTATGGAAGGGTGCTGGCGAAGGCACTTCCCACTCTAGGCCTTCAGCGCCTTCCCAAGGCTTCTGAGCTGCCTTCTCGCCTTTGCCCATCATGGCTGGCAAGACGATGAACAGGAAGAAGTAGACCTGAGCGAAACCAAAGAAGAAGGCACCCACCGAAGCGATCATGTTGAAGTCGGTGAACTGCATGGGGTAGTCGGCGTAGCGACGGGGCATGCCGGCCAGACCCAGGAAGTGCATCGGGAAGAAGGTGATGTTGAAGGAAATCAGCGACCACCAGAAGTGGATCTTGCCGCGTGATTCGTTGTACATCACACCGGTCCACTTGGGAATCCAGTAATAAACACCGGCGAACAACGCAAACAAGGAACCCGCCACCAGCACATAGTGGAAGTGGGCCACAACGTAGTAAGTGTCTTGCAGTTGGATGTCGATCGGGGCCATGGCCAAGATCAATCCAGTGAAGCCACCCATGGTGAACACGAAGATGAAGCCCACCGCAAACAGCATCGGGGTTTCAAACGTCATGGAGCCGCGCCACATGGTCGCGATCCAGTTGAAAATCTTCACGGCAGTCGGCACAGCAATCAGCATCGTGGCGTACATGAAGAACAACTGACCCGTGACGGGCATACCGGTCGTGAACATGTGGTGAGCCCACACGATGAAAGACAGGATGGCGATGGACGATGTGGCGTACACCATGGAGGCGTAACCGAAGAGCTTCTTGCGTGCGAAAGCAGGCACGATGTGGCTGATGATGCCGAAAGCCGGCAAGATCATGATGTACACCTCGGGGTGACCGAAGAACCAGAAAATGTGCTGGTACATCACCGGGTCGCCGCCACCAGCAGGATTGAAGAAGCTGGTGCCAAAGTGTCGGTCTGTCAAAGTCATGGTGATCGCGCCAGCCAACACAGGCATCACGGCAATCAGCAGGTAAGCGGTGATGAGCCAAGTCCAGGCGAACATGGGCATCTTCATCAAGGTCATGCCAGGGGCGCGCATGTTCAGGATGGTCACGATGATGTTGATCGAGCCCATGATGGACGAAGCGCCAAGGATGTGCATCGCGAAAATCGCTGCATCCATCGACGGGCCCATTTGCAGGGTCAAGGGGGCGTAAAGCGTCCAGCCAGCTGCGGGTGCGCCGCCAGGCATGAAGAAAGAACCCATCAGCATCAAGGACGCAGGAATCATCAGCCAAAAGCTGAAGTTGTTCATGCGGGCAAAGGCCATGTCAGCGGCGCCAATTTGCAAAGGGATCATCCAGTTCGCAAAGCCCACAAAGGCCGGCATGATCGCACCGAACACCATGATGATGCCGTGCATGGTGGTGAACTGGTTGAACAACTCGGGGTTGACGATTTGCAAGCCTGGCTGGAACAACTCGGCCCGGATGCCCAGGGCCAGCACACCGCCCACCATCAGCATGGCAAAGCTGAACAACAGATACAAGGTACCAATGTCTTTGTGGTTGGTGGCATACACCCAACGACGCCAGCCCGCAGGCGCGTGACCGTGGTCGTCATGGGCGTGATCGTGATGGTCGAGAACGGCACTCATCTTGATTTCCTTTGATTTGAATACGGTACGGTTTATTTGCGAGCGGCCAGCACTTCAGCCGGTTGCACAATTTGCCCGGTCTTGTTGGACCAGTTGTTTTTGGTGTAAGTGATGACTGCGGCAATTTCGGTGTCGG
The DNA here is from genome assembly GCA_945897795.1 of Limnohabitans sp. Rim8. Lineage (GTDB taxonomy): Bacteria > Pseudomonadota > Gammaproteobacteria > Burkholderiales > Burkholderiaceae_C > Limnohabitans_A. Next base: position 9,787 of record CAMDFT010000013.1, read on the forward strand.
ACAACTGCTTCCATGCGGGCATGGCACCGTTGTTTTGGCCGTTCAGCAACACAGCGATTTGCTTGGATTTGTCCGCGTCCAGGACGAGTGCGGAACCGTCAAGGCCTTTGATGGCACCCGCCGCTTTGCCGGTGGCTTGGTGGCAAGCCGCGCAGTTGGCTGCATAAACTTTTTCACCACGCTTGGACAAATCGTCCATGGCCCACACTTTGGCCGGATCATCGGCTTTGGCGGCCTGCTTTTTCTTTTCTTCCACCACCCATGCCGCGTAGTCTTGTGCAGACAACACTTTCACATGAATGGGCATGTAAGCGTGCTCTTTCCCGCACAGCTCTTGGCACTGGCCGTAAAAGTCACCGGTTTTTTCGGCACGGAACCAGGTGTCGCGCACGAAGCCCGGAATCGCATCTTGTTTGATGCCGAAAGCAGGCACCGCAAATGCGTGGATCACGTCGTTGGCCGTGGTGATCACGCGCACTTTTTGGCCCACCGGAACCACCAACGGGTAGTCCACCTTGAGCAAATAGTTGTCGCCTTCGGGCTTGCCCGCATTGGACATGGCGCGATGGCCGGAATCCAGGGTTGAGATGTAGCTCAGACCTTCGCCCTCACCCTTGATGTAGTCGTAGCCCCACTTCCACTGGTAACCGGTGGCTTTGATGGTCAGATCGGCATTGGTGGTGTCTTTTTGCGCGACCAGAACTTTGGTAGCGGGCAAAGCCATCAAAATCACAATCACGAAGGGCACTGCCGTCCAGATCACTTCCACCGTGATGGATTCCGTGAATTTGGCTGGCTTGTGGCCGACCGACTTGCGGTGCTTCCAGATGGAATAGAACATGACCGCGAACACGGCAATGAAAATCACCGTGCAAAGGATCAGCATGAACCAGTGCAGCCATTGCTGCTCTTCGGCAATTTTGGTGGCAGCAGGGTGCAAATTAAGCTGATTGACCGCAGGGCCACCCGGCAAATCATTGACCGCATAAGCTGCCGTGGTTGCCCACGCGCCTGCAAAGATGCCCGCGCGGGACAGCAAAGAAGCCAATTGGTTGGAAATATTCTTCATGGTTCTCACTAACTTCCAAGACTCTGTTGAACTCACACCTTTGGCCAAGTCGGTCGTACCGTTTGGCCAGTGGCATCACGCTGAGCGCAATGCCCTCCTGATTTCTCGCGCCAGCACTTGCCGGAGCTCGGGCCTGACAAATCGGCCCACTTCGATGGATCGACCTTGACCCGACAACTCGATCAGGCTTTGGTCGCCGGACTTGGGCTCAACCCGCACCCATTGGCGCTCAAATTCAGCACGTTCCAGTCGGCCCGCCGTTTCCAGCTCGACCACCAAGTTGCTGCCTTGCAGGGAAATCATCTCTCCATCCGCGGCATGTCGGGCATAGGCCAAAAAAGCCAACCCCACCACCGCCACCTCGACGCCTGCAAAGGCCAACACCAAAGTGGCCCCTTGCATCCAGAAGAACACCCCGATGCCCAAGGACAGCGTGCACAACGACAGGTACATCCAGCCCAACTGGGCCGGCGTGACCGAGCAATTGCGTTTAAGCCGCCATTGAACGGCAGGGCCCGACACTTGCGCGAATTGGTAAGCCTGATTTGACATCCGTCAACTTTCAATAACCCTACAACCTGTCAAGCCAGTTCTGTGCTCAAAACCCGCGGATTTTACCTGAGATCAAATCATCTTTTGACAGATCTCAAACTTTGTCCTTTATACCCCCACCCGACTGCAGCATAAGCCGCATCTGATCCAGACCAATTTCGGTCTTTGCGGCCATTTTCATGCGCGGTTGAGGCTTCAGGGCGTGACCGTAGACAATCTCGAACTCCAAGGACAAGCGTCCGCCCTCTTCGGGGCGCGCCAGCGTCAGCAAGGCCTCTGACAAGCGTGCACGCCATTGGCGCGAACGCAAGCCCTGAAATCGCTGCACATGCAAATTGCGTCCCAGCCCCCGCAACTCGGCCAACAAAGTGTCAGGGCTGGCATAGGTCAAGGTGATCCGTTCCATGTCCATGACCGGTTCGGCAAAACCGGCTTCCACCAGCATGTCACCCCAGTCATGCATGTCGGTGAACTCGTGCGCGGGCTCGGACCAGCCCGCTTGGGCATACACCTGACGCAGATCACGCAGCGTATCGGGGCCCAGACAAGAAAACATCAAAAAACCATCGACCGCCAAGGCTCGGTGCCAAATTTGCAGCAAGGCCTGGGGCTCGGAACTGGCGTGCAGGTGCATGTTGGCCCACAGCATTTGCACCGAGTGCTCGGGTGGCAAACCTTCATGCCGCTTGGGTCCACGCCAGTGCTGCACTTGCCACCACGGCGTTTGAAGTGCCTGTCGGGTGGCCTGTGCGTGCGGTGGGGGCTCTCCGGCCAGCCATACCTGCGCCTTGGGGTAACGCTGCTCCAGGGCGCGTTGTGCTGCCAGCCCGCCACGCAGTGGGCCCCAATGCACCCACTGCTCCGGTTGCAGTTTGATGAAGTCCAGCCGCTCCTGCATGCGCGATGCCACTTCTTCATGCAACCAGGGCGACTGCGCATCCTGCACGGGCAGACCCTGCCAACGGGCAGCGGCGACGGGGTCCAAAGAGGGGGGGCGAAGGGCTTGGGGCATGGGGCAGGTGTCTCAATAGCGCTGGGCCCGCTCAAGCTCCAAAAGCTTGTGTGCTTGTTCTGTCAGCCCGGGCTGAGTATATTGACTGCATGAGACCCGCTTGGCTTCAGGGCTTGCTTGACACATCGACCGCAACGCGCTCCGGTGGGTTTTGGCGCTGGCTGCCCAGCCGCTGCGCGATCTGCCAAAGCTGGCCCCATTCGCCACTGTGCGAGACCTGTATCAGCCGCTTTGCCCAACCCCAGCCGCGCTGCCCCAGTTGCGCCCTGCCCTTGCCCTACCCTGCCAGGCGCTGCGGCGCTTGCCTGAAATCACCGCCCCCGCTGGACCTGTGCCTGACGGCCACCGACTACGCCTGGCCCTGGGTGGACCTGATCGCTCGCTACAAGTTTCAGCAGCAACCCGGCTGGGCCGGGGCTTTGGCCACCCTGATGCTGAGCACCCCTTTGGCGGAAGACGCACTGGACGAGGCCGACTGGGTGCTGCCGATTCCGCTGTCAGCCCAGCGTCTGGCCGAGCGCGGCTACAACCAATCATGGTTGCTGGCACGCCAACTCAGCCCGCACAAAGCCGACGCCCATTTGCTGCTGCGCACCCGCGACACGCCCTCGCAGCGCACCCTGCCTCGGGCAGAGCGGCTGGCCAATCTGGTGGGCGCTTTTGCGGTGGAGCCTTTGCGGGCAGCGCAACTACGTGGCAAAAAGGTGGTGCTGATCGACGACGTGATGACCAGCGGTGCTTCCTTGCACACGGCAGCCCGGGTGCTGCGCGAGGCGGGGGCGGCACAGGTCAGCGCCCTGGTGCTGGCACGCACCGAAGCGGGTAGCGGCACCTGAAGGCCAATGCACAATACGGGCCATGTTCCATATCGTCCTCGTTGAGCCTGAAATCCCGCCGAACACCGGCAACGTCATCCGCCTGGCCGCCAACACTGGCTGCACGCTTCACCTGATTGAGCCCTTGGGTTTTTCAATGGACGACAAACACATGCGCCGCGCAGGTTTGGACTACCACGAGTACGCCGACCTGCGGCGCCACGCCGACTGGCAGGCATTTTTGGCCCAGGAACAACCCGACCCCGAGCGCATGTTTGCCCTGACCACACGCGGCAGCCGCGCTGCCCACGGCGTGGCTTTTGCGCCAGGCGACTGGTTGGTGTTTGGCTCGGAAACGCGGGGCCTGTCGCCCGAGTTGCGTGAACAGTTCACCCCAGCCCAGCGCATCAAGCTGCCCATGCGGGACGGCCAACGCAGTCTGAACCTCTCGAACGCGGTGGCCATCACCGTGTTCGAAGCCTGGCGACAAAACGGCTTTGCCGGGGCCAGCCTGGGGCCAGGCCTGCCGCCTCAGGCGTAAATGCGCACCAGCGACTCGGCTGCACACACCGGCTTGTCGCTGCCCTCGCGCTCCACCGTCACGTTCCACTGCAGCTGCAGGCCATTGCCATCGATGGGCGTGGCCGAATGCAAATGCAGGTGCGCTCGCAAACGGCTGCCCACCGGCACCGGCGCCATAAAGCGCACTTTGTTCAGACCGTAATTGACGCCCATGCGGGCCGATGACACCACGATGGTTTTGTCAAAGAACTGTGACAGCAAGGACAGGGTCAAAAACCCATGCGCAATGGGCGCCCCAAAGGGGCCTTGTTTGGCACGCTCCACGTCGACGTGGATCCACTGGTGATCACCCGTGGCCTCGGCGAACTGGTTGACCTGTTGCTGGGTGATGGTCACCCATTCGGTCGCGGCCACATCCTGGCCGACACAAGCGGCCAACTCGGCCAAGTTTTCAAATGTTTTCATGGTCCTGACTTTATTCACCTGCGCGTCTTCAGGCTGTCGATGACGTGACACGGCCCCATAGACCTCCTCGGGCTCAGGCAGGGGGAGCGGCCTCCCTGGCACTCATCTGCCGGAGCTCTTCACGCAAACGGGCCAATTCGTCGCGGTAATTTTCGGCATCGCCGTAAACGGCAAAACCGTGGTAATGCGCATGCGCTTGCATCCTGCGGCGGGCGTGCTTGATAGGGCACCAGTATTTTTCGGTCAGGGCCACCACCTCACGGCCATAAGCCATCAGACCATTGCCATACGAACAATAAGCGCAATTGATTTTTTCCAGCCAATTCAAATAGGCCAGGTGCGTTCGGTCGTACACAAAATACGAAGTGCGCTTGACTCGGGGAATGCCGCACAAAGGGAAACACACCCATTGGTAGAGCGTGACGAAGGCATCGAGCAGCAGCATGGGCACCAGCACCGGGTAAATGAAGGGCACGCACAGCACATGGCGCCAATCGGCCGTGAACACATAACCGAGCAAGCCCTCCTTGAAGCGCTTTTGCTGGGCCAGCACCTCTTTTTCAAAGCGCACCTTGTGCTCTTCAAAGTCGGCCTGCCACTGCTTTCGGTGGCTTTTGGCCTCTTGCTCAATGGCCGCTTCCAGCTGCTGGATACGGTCCAGAAATTCCTGAATTTGAGATTTCATGGGGGTCTCCTTGGAAGCGACTGATCACCATAACACCGCCCAAGGTATGACAACAGCCCAGGCCGGCCGCAGAGCTACTAAAATCACGAACTATCTTCAAGTGAGTCCTCCTGTTGCACCCGTCACCCGCCGCCCCTTTGCCACAGCACATTGCCATCATCATGGACGGCAACCGCCGTTGGGCCAAAAAACGCTTCATGCCTGCGGCTTTGGGACATGCAGCGGGCGCACAGCGGGTGCGCGACATCGTCAAAGCCTGCGGTGAAATCGGCATCCCTCAACTGAGCCTGTTTGCCTTCAGCACCGAAAACTGGAAACGCCCTGAAGAGGAAATCAGCGGCCTCATGGGCTTGTTCACGACTTACCTGAAAAAGGAAATTCGCAACATGAACACCAACGGGGTTCGGCTGAAGGTGCTGGGTGACACAAGCCGGTTTTCTCCGGCCCTGCAAGCGCTGATCGCCGATGCCCAAGCCCAAACGGCGAACAATCAGGTCATCACCTTGAACATTTGCGCCAATTACGGCGGCCGATGGGACATGCTGCAGGCCACCAAAGCCTGGCAAAAAGCGCATCCGGACAAGCTTCTGGACACCTTGACTGAAGAAGCCCTGGCCCCGTACCTGAGCACAGCCGACGCACCGGAAGTGGATTTGCTGATCCGCACGGGCGGGGAGTCACGGGTCAGCAACTTCCTGCTCTGGCAAGCGGCTTATGCCGAATTGTTTTTCTGCGACGAGCTCTGGCCAGACTTCACCCCCCAAACCCTGAAGCAGGCCCTGGCCTGGTTTGCCACGCGCGACCGGCGCTTTGGCTCTTCTGCCCCACTTTGAAACGGGGTCAGGTCCGGCCTCAAACGCTGGTTTCGACCTGGTGATGATCCAATTGCACCACCGTGGGCCGCCCAAAAATCTCCAGCAACACAGCCACCCTTTTACTGGACACGTTGTGCACCAAACCTTCGATGGCACCCAATGCGGTGTGCTTCAGACGCACTTTTTGACCCACCTTGAGATGATTGAGTTCTTCGATCGTGGCCTGTTCGCGCAACTGCTCCATCTGACGAATCCGCTGCACCACATCGTCGTGCAACAAGGCGGGATCAAATCCAAATCGAACGATCGTGGTCACGCCTTTGGTGCTGCGCACAGCTGAAATGCTTTGCCCTGATCGGCCTGGTCGAAACAGGAGGTAACGTGGAAACATCGGCTCAAACAGCGCCACCGGACCTTGTTCGGTTTTTTTGAATTTTTTGAACAGCGGCAAATACGCCTCAAACCCCTGTTGTTCTAGATTGACATGCGCCAGGGCCTCTTGCCTGGGTTTGGTATAGGCCAAATACCAGCGGTCAAGGGTCTGATTTTCAACGTCGCCGTGATCCAAATTGTTAAATCCGCTCATTCAAAATCTGCAGTTTTATTATAAAAATGAATTGTATCGCCAGGATGAGGGGCACCTCAGACGACCCAACAGTAAAAACCCCGCCAAGGCGGGGTTTCGTGTGCATTCTCTTGGAATGGCAACATTTGTAGGACTCACATTGTCATGAGCCGTTCAAATGACTGCCTATTTCAGGCAATGACAAAGGGCGTACGGTCTTTGCCTTCGATCCACTTAGGGGCTTTGCCGCGGCCGGTCCAGGTCTGGCCTGTCGCCGCGTCACGGTACTTGGCAGCCACTTTGCTGGCGGCCTTGACTGCGCCAGTTTTGGCGCCACGGCCTGGAAAGATATCCTGGACCGTCAAGCCATACTCAGCCACCAGTTCGCGAACTTTGGCAACGGCGCTTGAAATTTCATTTTGACGGGCTTGGGCAATGGCCAACTCCAAAGCTTCGCGCTGCTGCAATAATTCTTTATAAGTTTGTGACATGGTAAGCACTCCAATTAAAAATATGAAGGCTCGAATATACAGCAAGCAGCGTCTTGATTTGAAAAAAGAATCTGCTTTTTTTGAATAACCCCGAGACGATGGATTAATTAAACCCGATCCCTCCCAGTTATCCCAATTTTGACACTGATAAAGGTTGGCATTTTCACGCATCGGGCTGACAATCCCAACCGGTCTGCCCTATTAATAGACCTTGTTTTATATTAAAGGAAGAAATGGCTGTTTACTGGATCGGTGATATTCAAGGCTGCGATGCCCCGCTGGGCCGCTTGTTGGACAGTGTGGCGTTTTCACCCAGCCGTGACCACTTGATCGTGCTGGGTGATCTGGTTAATCGCGGCCCGGATTCGGTCGGCGTGCTGCGCCGCTTGATGGCATTGCAAGGCAGTGTGCAGTGTGTGCTGGGCAACCACGATTTGCATGCCTTGGCCGTGGCTTTTGGCCACAGCCGCGCCAAACGGCTGGACACGCTGGATGGCCTGCTGCAAGCGACCGACCGCTCCGTGCTGATCGATTGGCTGCGCCAGCAGCACTTGGCGCTTTGGTCTCACCACGTTTTGTCGGTGCATGCGGGGGTTTTGCCTGACTGGACCCTGGACAAAACCTTGTCCTTGGCGAGCGAGGTGCAAGCCGTTTTGCGCGGGCCAGATTTGTCGTATTTTTTGGCCCACCTGTATGGCAACGAGCCCGCCGCTTGGCGCGACGACTTGCAGGGTCTGGATCGCTGGCGCGTCGTGGTCAACGCTTTGACACGGCTGCGTTTTTGCGCTCCTGATGGCACTATGGAATTTGCCACCAAAGACAGCGCCGCGCAGGCACCAGCAGGCTTCATGCCCTGGTTCGATGTGCCGGGACGGCGCACGGCCGACATCACGGTGGCCTTCGGCCACTGGTCGACGCTGGGCCAACAAGACCGCAGCGACGTCTGGGCTTTGGACACGGGTTGCGTCTGGGGCGGCTGCCTGAGCGCCATGCGCCTTGGCGAAAACGGGCTGCATCAACGGGTTCAAGTGGCATGCGAGCAGGCGCAGCTGCCGGGTTAATGGCTGGCCTCAGCCCCCCGGCTTGAGCAAGACCAACAAGGCCCCGGCACCACCTTCGGCGGGCTTGGCCTGGACGAAAGCCATGACCTGGTTTTTTTGCACCAGCCAGCTGTGCACTTTGGATTTGAGCACCGGCGTTTTGCCGGGCGAACCCAAGCCTTTGCCGTGCACCACGCGCAAACAGCGCAAACCCTGGCGTTGCGCCTGGCGGATGAACTCTGACAAGGCCACACGGGCTTCGTCGGTGCGCAGGCCGTGCAGATCGATCTCACGCTGAATCGACCAATCGCCCTTGCGCAGTTTGTGGATCACGTCACGGCCAATGCCCGGACGGCGAAAACTCAGAGCGTCATCGGTGTCGAGCAAAGTGCTGGCATCGAACTCGTCGCTCAGGCAATCGCGCAGCACCGCCTCGTTGTCTTTTTGAAGTTGGTGCGCAATCGGGGCTGGGCTGGGGCCATCCAGCTGAACTTGACCGTGCGCAGGCAAGCGCTGCACAACACCCACCGCCCGCACAAACAGGTTAATTTCAGCCTCGCGCTGGCGCGCAGCCAGCTCTTGGGCTGCAGCCAGCGCCTGGGCTTGTGCGTGGGCTTCGGCCAGTTTCTGGCGGACTTTTTTCAGGTCTTGCAAGGCGTTGATTTTCACGGGGAATCCTGGCTAGACGTTAGGGGGCGTGCATACCGCACAGGCAGTTCGGGTGCACCTCAATCGCCCCGATTGCGCATCCAATCGCCGGTCTTGAAAAAGCTGGCATTCAGCCGCTCGCGCAGCACGGGGTCAACATCCGTCTCGGTCATGGCTTGGTCCATGCAGGCCAGCCACTGGTCACGCTCGAGCACACCAATCGAAAACGGCATGTGGCGCATGCGCAAACGCGGATGGCCAAAGCGCTCGGTGTAATGCTCAGGCCCACCCAGCCAGCCGCACAAAAACCAAAACAGTTTGTCGCGGGCATCTTGCAAAGTGCTGCCGTGTGCAGCGCGCAGCGCCCTATAGCCTGGCTCGATGTCCATCAGGTCATAAAAGCGGTCAGCCAAGCTGCGCACAGCCGCTTCGCCGCCGATCCAAGCAAACGGGCTGTCCAAGGGTGGCTTTTCTTCGGTGCTCATAGAGTTCGATTGTGCAATGTGCAATGGGGCAAGCCAACGGCTTCACTGCGCCGCTTGGCGCAAAGTCTGCACCACCGGCTGGCGCAACACTCCGGCCAAGCTCAGGCTGCCCGCCCCCCAAGCCAACAAGGCGCCGGCCACACCTCCGGCCAAAGGAGCCCACAAAGGCGCCTGCCAAGCGAACTCGAAGGCGTAGCGCGCCAAGGCCCAACCCACCACCAGGGCCATGGCGCTGGCCATGAAGCCTGCCAGCCAGCCAATGCCCAGCAACTCGGTGCGCTGCACCTGCGCCAGCAGGCTGCGGCCCGCGCCCAGCGCCCGCATGATGGCGTATTCGCGCTCACGCGCTTGGCGACTCGCGCCTACCGCGGCCAGCAAAACCATCAGGCCCGCCGCCAAAGTGAAGGCAAACAAAAACTCCACGGCCCGAATCACCTGGTCCATGACCCGCTGCACCTGCGACAGTGTGCTGCGCATGTCCACGCTGGTGATGTTGGGGAAGGCATTGACCATGGCGTTTTCAAAACCTGGCATTTCCTTTGGGGACTGGAAAGCGGCCATGTAAGTCATGGGCAAGTCGGGCATTTGCGAGACCGGGAACAGCATGAAGAAGTTGGCCCGCATCGAGGCCCAGTCCACCTTGCGCAAAGAGGTGACCCGAGCCTCGTGGGGCTGACCGGCAATGTCAAAACCCAGTCGGTCACCCAGCTTCAGGCCCAAGGCCTGGGCAATGCCCTCTTCGACGCTCACGCCATCGGCCTCTTCGGCCTGCCAGCGCCCAGCCACCAAGGGGTTGTGGTCGGGCAAGACAGCGCTGTGCGAGAGATTGACTTCACGGTCAACAAAGCGTTTGCCCCGGTCTGCTTGCAGGTCATCGGGGCCGATGGCCCGGCCATTGATGGCCACCAAACGGCCCCGGATCATGGGGAACCAATCGGGCGCCTCAACACCTGCTTTTTTCAGGTGCGCCAAAAAGGCCTCGGCCTGGTCGGGTTGCACATTGATGACAAAGCGGTCGGGCGCATTCACCGGCGTGGCCTGACGCCAACTGGCGATCAGGTCGGTGCGCAGCAAGACCAGCAAAGCCAGCGCCAGCAAACCCACCGACAAGGCACTGACCTGCACCACCGCAAACACCGGCCGAGCCGCCACCTGCCGCGTGGCCAGGCGCAGCCAGCGCGGGGCCGACTCGTCGGGCACCAACCGGCGCAGCAAAAACAGAGCCGCCGCCGCCAGACCGGCAAACACCAAGAGCGCCAGCGCAAAACCGCCGACCGTGATCAATCCCAGTGTCAGGTTGCGGCTGACCATGAGCAAAGTCAGGGCAAAGCCGAGCAAGCCCATGACCAGTACCAGGCCTGAGCGCACCTGCACACTGCCCAGGTCACGGCGGATCACGCGCAGCGGCGGCACCTGCGCCAGCTGCAACACAGGCGGCAGGCCAAAAGCCACCAACAGCGTCAAGCCCATGGCCAGACCCATCAGCGCCGGCTGCAGCGTGGCACCGGGTAAGTTGGCATCCACCAACCCCACCAGCAGCTGCACAAAACCCAAGTGCACGCCGTAACCGGCCAGCACCCCCAACACGCTGGCCACCAGGCCCGCGCCCAGAAACTCCAGGCCATAACTCAATGTGAGTGTGCGCTGGCTTTGCCCCAAAACACGAAGCAGCCCACAGGCGTCCAGTTGCCGTTCAGCAAAGCTGCGGGCCGCCAAGGCCACCGCCACGGCGCACAGCAAGGCGGCCAGCAAAGCCACCAGGTTCAAAAACTGCGAGGCCCGGTCCAGGGTCTGGCGCATCTCGGGGCGGCCGCTGTCCAGCGACTCGACCTTCACACCGCGCACCTCCAGCTTGTCGGCCTCGGCCTGCGCCCAGGGCAAAAACTGGCCCACGGCCGCATCGTTGCCCGCCACAGCCATGCGCCAGCTCACGCGGCTGGCCGGCTGCACCAGGCCCGTGGAGGCCAAGTCGGCCATGTTCATCATCACGCGCGGGGCAAAGCCCATGAAGCCCGCTCCGCGGTCGGGCTCGCGAATGATGGTGGCGGCAATGCGCAGACTGCGCTCGCCCAAGCCCAGCATCTGGCCCACCTGCAGATTCAGGGCTTCGAGCAAGGCCGCATCGACCCAGACTTCGCCCTCAGGTGGAATGCTGGGCGCGCTTTGGCCGGCGATCTCCAAGCGTCCGCGCAAGGGGTAACCGGGCTCCACGGCTTTGAGGGCCACCAGGCGTGTGGCGGGGGGGGGAGCGGGTGGCGCGTCAGGTGGGGAGGCGGCATCCGGCGCGTTCATGGCACGCGCCATGGTCGGGAAACTCACATTGGTGTTGCTTTGCAAACCCGCCACTTGGGCCTTTTGAACAAAGGCCTGGGGCGTGCGTTGGTCGCTCACGACCACCGCATCGCCGCCCAGCAGTTGGCGCGCATCGCGCCACAGACCCGACTGCATGCGATCGGCCAGAAAACCCACCGCCGTCAAGGCTGCCACGGCCAAGGCCACCGACACCATCAACAGGCGCAACTCACCCGCCCGCAGGTCACGCCACAACTGACGCGCACCCAGCTTCAAACCATGCATCCAAGATTGCTTGTTCATCCCCTGACCTTAACCGAGGGGCGAAGGTCTGGCAGGACTGGGGGCTTGGCCAACGAGGAAAAAGCCACAAAAACCAAAAAGCCCGCAGTCGTGAAACTGCGGGCTATGGATTTGGTGGTGATAGGTGGATTTGAACCACCGACATCAGCATTATGAATGCTGCGCTCTAACCAACTGAGCTATATCACCTGAAACTTTTTGACGTTGCCGACAAGCCCAAAATTATACACAAAAAACCGTGGCAACCAGGCCGGTTGGCGTAACAATGGGCGCATGACACAGCCCAGCACAGATCCCGGCCCATCCCAGCCCTCCACCGACCAGGCCAGCGCCCACCAAGCAGCCCAAGTGATTTGGGACCATTGGCAATCAGGCCAAGTGCTGAGCGCTCTGCCAGAGGCCTGCCGACCCTTGACGGCAGCGCAAGGCTACGCCGCACAAGCGCAATTGCCCACCGTGTCCGGCCGTCAGGTGGTCGGCTGGAAGATCGCTGCCACCAGCGACAACGGACAATTGCACATCAACGTGGGCGGTCCATTGGCCGGTCGCTTGTTGTCCGGCCAAGTGTTTGAAAGCGGCGCCACCGTGCCGTCTGCCGGAAACCGCATGCGCGTGGCCGAACCAGAATTTGCTTTTGCCATGGCGCAAGACCTGCCACCACAATCTGCGCCCTATACCCAACAGCAAGTCATGGCCGCCGTGGCCAGCTTGCACCCGGCCCTAGAGGTGCCCGACTCGAGGCTGGAACCCTTTACCGCAGCGGGTGAGGCGCAACTGCTGGCCGACAATGCCTGCGCCCGCCACTTTGTTCTGGGCCCGGCCGCGCCCGATGTTTGGCGCGACCTGGACTTGAGCAGCTACCCGGTGCATGCCAGGGTGGAGCATGGAAACCAACTGAAGTACACCCGGGACGGCACCGGCGGCAACGTGCTGGGCGACCCGCGCATCGCCCTGACCTGGCTGGCCAACCAGCTGTCGGGCCTCGGCATCACATTGCTAAAGGGCCATGTGGTGACCACCGGCACCTGCATGGTGCCGCTGGAGCTGCAGCCCGGTGACAGCGCCAGCGCCGACTTTGGCCCACTGGGCCGTGTTGAGATGATTTTTTCGGAGACTTGAACCATGACCAAACTCCTTTTGGCACTGATCGGCACCGGTGGCACCATCGCAGGCGCGGCCAGTGCCGCATCCAGCAGCACCGATTACAAACCCGCCAGCCTCAGCCTGGCCGCCGTGGTCGACACCGTGCCGGAACTGCGCCAGCGCTATGCCATCGACGTCACCCAGCCCATGCAATTGGCCAGCTACGACGTGCGGCCCGAGCATTGGCTCGATCTGCATGCCGCCGTGATGCACGCGGTCAACAACCCCGATGTGGTGGGCATCGTGGTCACGCACGGCACCGACACACTGGAAGAAACCGCCACCTTTTTGCACCTGAGCGTGGACAGCGACAAACCCATCGTGGTGGTGGGCGCCATGCGCCCGGCCACGGCCTATTCGGCCGATGGCCCGGCCAATTTGCTGGACGCCTGCAGCGTGGCCGCCTGCCCCGGTGCGCGGGGGCGCGGCACCTTGGTGGTGATGAACGGGCGCATCCATTCGGGCCTGTGGGTGGGAAAACGCCATGTGAGCAGTGTGGAAGCCTTTGACAGCCCGCTGGCCGGCGCTGTGGGCGAGGTGGCCGATCAGGCGGTGCAGTGGTTCCGCGCCTCCGGGCGTGCTCCAACTGTGGCTTGGCAAACCCCCACAGCATGGCCCCGGGTGGACATTGCGGTGGCGTATGCCGGGGTGGACGAGACCGCGATGCGCGCCTTTGTCGCCGCCGGGGCGCGGGGCATTGTGCATGCCGGTTTGGGCAACGCCAACACGCCCACGGCCTACCGCGCTTTCATCCAGTCATTGCCTGCACAAGGTGTGCTGATGGCCCGCTGCGCCCGCTTCATCACCGGCAGCGTGACGAGGGCCAGCGTCTACGCCGATGCCCAGCACGGCATCCTGACCGCAGGCCCCTTGCCACCGCACAAGGTGCGCATCGTCATGCTGCTGGGCCTGGCGCACGGCATGGACGGGCCCGCGATTCAAACCTGGATCGACCAAATTTTGCTGGCCGGCTGAACCCCGGTGCTCAGCGCGGTCGCTGTGTCCAATAAAGCACCGTGCCGCTGATGCTGGCCATGACCATCAGGCCCACAAAACCAGCGCGGTAGGTGCCAAACAGGCCCGACAAAGCGCCGAACATCGGCGGCCCCACGACCACGCCCAAAAACGTAAAGGCCAGTGTGCCCCCTGTGGCCATGCTGGCCATGCCGGGGGGCGCGCGGCGGGCCACTTCGGCCAAATACACGCCGTTCCAGCCGATGGCCGAAGCCCCAAAACCCACCAAAATGGCGATCACCACCGCCTGCGGCGTATCGGTGGTCAAAAAGGCCGAAGCCAAAGCGCCCAAAGCCATCATGCTGGCCAGCAGCAGCAACATGCGCCGTGCGCCCAACCAGCGGTCGGCCACATAGCCCCAGACCACGCGCCCGCCAATGCCGCCCAGCTGCGTGACCGACAAAGCCAGCCCTGCCGCCACCAGGCCGTAAGACAAATCGTCGTGCAAAAAAGTGACCAAATACGTGGTGAGCGACAACTGCACCATGGAAAACATGAACGAGCAAGACGCCATGGTGAGCAGTGCCCGATGCGCCAACACCAGACGGATGGGCTCGATCAAACTGCCCCAACGGATGCGGACATCGCTTTGGCGGTCGCTGTCGAGTTCGGCCCGCAGACTTTGCGACACCCAGGCGCACAGCAGGCACACCCCAGCCACCGCCACCAAACTCAGCTGCCAATTGCCCAGCAGCGCCAAAGGCGGCACCACCGCGCCCGCCAGCATGCTGCCCAAGGGCACACCGGTTTGCTTGATGGAAAACACCAGCGACATCTGGTGCTTGGGTGTGGTGCGAGCCAGCAGGTGCGAGCTGGCCGGTGTGATCGGGCCATAACCCAACCCAATCAGCACCGCGCCCAGCACCATGGAAGGCAGCCAAGGCACGGCGCACAAAAGCAAGCCCAAGGCACACAAAACCAGGCCCCACTGGCTCACGCGGATCGCCCCCATGCGGGCCACCGTGGCGCCGCCCATCAAGGTGGCCACCATGGCCCCGGCATAAGTCACCGACACGTACAAGCCCACCAAGGCAGGCGAGACCTGCAATGTCTGCGCCACCACGGGGGCGACCACGGGCAGGCTCAGCAAGGCCATGGCCACCATGGCCTGGATCACCAGCGTCAGCAGCAAGGGCCACCAGTTGCTCATCGTTTCATCTCCCGTACAGGCGAGAAGACCCCCAGGGGGCCGCAGCGATCACACCCAGCATCAGTTGGCTTTGACGCCCGCCTTGACCAACAAACTGCCCAAGGTGTCGATCTCGTTTTTCAGGTGGGCCCGCAAAGCCTCTGGCCGCGCGAGCTCCACGCCCACGGCCGAAATGCCCATAGCCTCCAGGCGCTGGCGCACCTCCGGGTCGGCCACCGACTTTTGCAAGGCAGCGGTCAACTGATCGAGCACCGGCTTGGGCGTGCCCTTGGGTGCATACAGGCCAAAGGAGATGTTGATGTCAAAACCTTCCACACCGGCATCGGAGATGGCGGGCACTTCAGGCAGTTGGGGCAAACGGGCTTTGCCCGCCGAGGCATAGGCCTTGATCTTGCCGCCCTTGACCGAAGGCACCGTGCCCGAGGTTTGGTCACACAAAATGTCCACCTGACCGCCCATCAAGTCGGTCAAGGCCGGGCCCGTGCCCTTGTAAGGGATCTCGTTGAGCTTGACGTTCAACGCGTTCATCATCATCAGGCCGCACAGGTGCGAGGCCGAGCCCACGCCCGCATGCGCGAGGCTGACTTTGGAGCCATTGGCTTTCACGTAGGCCACAAACTCGTTCAGGTTTTTGGCCGGGAATTCGTTGCGCGCCACGATCACCATGGGGCCGCTGGTGGCCCGGCCAATCGGCTCAAAATCATCCACCGGGTGGTAGGGCAAGCTTTTGTACATGGCCACATTGGTGGCGTGGCTGACGTGGATCATCAGCAAGGTGTAGCCATCGGCTTTGGCGCGGGCCACTTTGGCCGTGCCGATCGAGCCCGAGGCGCCTGCGGTGTTGTCCACCACGATCTGCTGACCCAGGTGCTTTTGCATGGCCCCGGCAAACAAGCGTGTGATGGTGTCACCCGGGCCGCCTGCGGCATAGGGCATGACCATGGTGATGGCGCGGTTGGGAAAGTCTTGCGCCGCAACCTGAAAAGCGCTGAGGGCCAGCAGCAGGGCCAAGCCGGTGTGAATGAAACGAATGGACATGAAAGTCTCCTTTTTTTTCAAGCTGCAGTGTGACCCATCAGGCCAACAAGCGCTGGCGAATTTCCAGAGGACTCAGCACCTCAAGGGGTTCAGCACCACCGCCCGGAATGCCCACTTGGGTAGCGTTCAGCAGCATGGACACCATGACATAGGTGCCCGACAAGACCGTCAGATCCACCACCGCTTGCTCGCCCATGCGGGTCACGGCTTGTTGCCATAAAGCATCGGGCACGCGGTGGTTGAGCGAGAGCTGAATGCAAAAGTCATACACCAGGCGTTCGTCCTCTTGCATGCTGCTGGGCCGACGGCATTGCTGCAAGTCGCGCATCACCGCATCCGACAAACCCGCCTTGCGCGCAATGGGTTCGTGCGCCCACCACTCGAATTGTGCGTTCGAGATGCGTGCCTGGATCAGGATGGCGAATTCATTCAATCGTTTGTTGACCGAGGTCTTGAAGCGCAGGTAGTCCAGAAAATCAAAGGCACGGCGCGCCATGTCGGGACTGCGCAGCAGCGCGTTGTAAGGGCCGCCGAGCGCCGCGCTCGACACCTTGAGGATGTCATCGGCCAAGGGCCGCACGTCAGATAGCAATTCGTCGTAACGGATCTGGGCGAATCGTTCGGTCATGAAGCGTTCCTGCAAAAAATGGGGAAGACACCAGCGCTCGATCACCAACACTTGAGCACCAACACTTGAGCACCAGCGCCTGTTCAGCCGCGTTGTACAGGCCAGATGCTCCGAGCAACGCGCCAACGTAACAACAAAGCACAGGCTGTTGAGTCACCCACATGACTGGCAAGCCACCACCACGGGCCTGGGTCTGGGCCACACTTGCAGTTGCTTGCCCCTGCGTGGACGCTTTGGCCATGAACGCTTGGCCTGTTACGCTTTTACCCTTAACCCCTATGGATGGAACCCTCCCATGCTGAAATTTTTCTTCAACGCTGCGCCCAACCCCATGAAGATCACCCTGCTGCTCGAAGAGCTGGGCCTGCCTTTTGAGGCCGTGCCGGTGGACACGCGCAAGGGCGAACAATTTGCGCCTGCCTTCCTGGCCGTCAACCCCAATGCCAAGGTGCCTGCCATCACCGATGGTGACGTGACCGTGTTCGACAGCAACGCCATCTTGCTTTACTTGGCCGACCGCGAACAAAAATTTGTGCCCTCCATGGCGCAAGCCAAAGAGCGCGGCGCAGCCCTGTCCTGGCTGCTGTTCATCGCCAGCGGCATCGGGCCGTTTTCAGGCCAGTCGGTGCACTTTCGCCATGCCGCACCCGAGCCCAAAGAATACGCCCTGAACCGCTATGACTTTGAAGCCCACCGCCACTGGAGCGTGCTGGAAAAGCACTTGGCGCAAAACACC
The DNA here is from genome assembly GCA_945897795.1 of Limnohabitans sp. Rim8. Classification (GTDB taxonomy): domain Bacteria; phylum Pseudomonadota; class Gammaproteobacteria; order Burkholderiales; family Burkholderiaceae_C; genus Limnohabitans_A. The sequence continues at coordinate 27,255 of CAMDFT010000013.1, forward strand.
TACATGCTGGGCGAGCACTACAGCATCGTCGATATGGCCTTGTGGGGCTGGGCCCGCATGTTGCCTCATGTGCTGGGCACGGGGGAAGCCACCTGGACGCAGTACCCCCACATCAAACGCCTGCTGGATTTGGTCAACGCCCGCCCAGCGGCCCAGCGCGCCGAAGCCTTCAGAACGAAATACACCTTCAAGACCGAAATGGACGCGGATGCCAAGAAATTCATGTTCCCGCAAAACGAGCGGCTGAACAAAGCCTGAGGCCCACCGTGAGCCTGACGGGTGGGTGGCAGTGGCATTGGCGTGCCTGGCGTTCGCAAAAACGTTGGGCACCTGCTGCGGCACAAATTTCAGATTGGCTGCTGGCGCAAGCCATGCCGCGCCAACAACTGGTGTTGATCGGACCGAGCGCAGGCTGGATGCTGCCCCCCGAATGGCTGACTCAGTTTGAGGAAGTGCATGCCTGGGACATCGACCCCTTGGCGGCACCTTTGTTTCGGTGGCGTCATGGTCAGGCTTTAAAGCGTGCAGGCACGCGCCTAACCCTGCACACAGGCGATGGCTTGGCGCAACTCGATGAATGGACACGCACCCTGCCGAACGCCTTCTTCTGGTTTGACAACGTCCTGGGGCAATTGCGTTTCACAGACCCATCGCCGGATGCCGTAGAGCAGCGTTTGAAAAATTTGCAGCGCCAACTCGAGACCGTTTCATGGGGCAGCGTCCATGACCGAATGTCTGGACGCCACACCCCTGGCACCCTCTTTCCGATGGGCCGCCACAGTTTGGCCGGATTGGCCATGGAAACCCCAGAAGGGCAGGCCTGGTTGCTCCAAATGGGGGCCATCAGTCCTTGGCTGGACCACTTGACCGAAGGCGTCTTGCCCAAAGGCACGCCCGTGCAGCACACTGCGTGGCCATTCAAACCGAGGTATGCGCATTGGCTCGAAATGGGCTGGACTGGGCCGTCTTAATTTCCCAGATCCAGCGCCCAGTACTGACCCACCAGATCGTGTCCAAACGAATGGTGGGGCTCTTCGGACAACAACACAAAACCTGCGGTTTGGTAGATGTGCCTGGCCGCATGCAGGATGTCGTTGGTCCACAAAGTCAATTTGGGATAGCCCCGGTCTTTGGCAAAAGCGATGCATTCCTGGGTCAAGCGCCGTCCCAGTCCGGTGCCGCGCATCTCGGGCTCCACGTACAGCAAGCGCAGCTTGGCCTCGGTGTCTGAGACCTTGACCACAAACGACGAACCCACCACCCGACCCTCACACTCGGCGATCCAGGCGTTTTCTTTTACCGGGTCAAAGTTTTTCACGAACTGCGCGGCAATCTCGGCCACCAAGGCCTCGAAGGTGCCGTCCCAGCCGTATTCCTGCGCGTACAACATGCCTTGTCGATGCGCCACCCAGCCGATGTCGCCCACTTGCAGGCCGCGCAAAACAATGTTGGGCGTCATGCCTTGTCACCGTTTTCATAACGCTGACCCAGCGCCAGCAATTGCGGTGTTTCAATGACCGCATTCAGGCCATCAAAATCAAGCATCTTTTCTTGCCAAGGCCGCGTGGTCTGGTGGGTGTGCAGGCTGGCGTAATAGCCTTGTAGCGTGTGCAGCACGGCCCGCGCCGTGCCGCCGGGGAAAATCACGATTTTAAAACCGCGCTCGCCCAACTCGGCCGCGCTTTGCACCGGCGTTTTGCCACCCTCGACCATGTTGGCCAGCAGGGGAACACGTTTGGCAAACTGCGCACAGGCACGGTTCATCTGCTCGTCCGAGCGCAGGGCTTCGATGAACAAGGCATCGACGCCGCACTCCAGGTAGCGCTCGGCGCGCTCCAGAGCGGCATCCAAACCTTCCACGGCCACCGCATCGGTGCGCGCCAGGATCAGGGTGTTGGGGTTGTGCCGGGCATCCAGGGCGGCGCGCAGTTTGCCCTGCATCTCGGCCACCGGTACCACGCCCTTGCCGTCCAGATGGCCGCAGCGTTTGGGGAAAGTCTGGTCTTCGATCTGGACCATCGCAGCCCCGGCGCGCTCAAAATCGCGCACCGTGCGCTGGGTGTTGAGCGCATTGCCAAAGCCGGTGTCGGCGTCCACGATCACCGGAATGTTGACGCGATCGGTGATGTGCGCCAAGGTCTGCGCCACTTCGGTGGCGGTGGTCAGGCCAATGTCCGATCGGCCCAAGCGCGTGTAAGCGATCGATGCACCCGACAAATACAGCGCTTCAAAGCCGGCTTGCTGCGCCACCAACGCGGTGAGCGCGTCGTACACACCGGGGGCCAGCAAGGCCTGCGGTTGTTGCAGGCGATTCGCCAAAGAGGCCTGCTTGTCGTAGAGGTTATGGTTCATCGAATGGTTCCTTTCGATCGATTCGGCTGATATTCGGGGTTGAGTTGATTGGCCGCCGTGCCAGCTGCGATCCAGCCACCACCAATGGCGCTGAGCAATCCATTGCCCGACAAATAGCCCCACACCTCATTTCCAGAAACACCGCGTGCCGCGCCACCGGCAGCCAACAAATTGGGGAGCGGTCGTCCGTCCTCACGCAATACACGACAGGTCGCATCAATGTCCAGCCCACCCTGTGTGTGAAACAGCGCGCCTGTGACCTTGACAGCGTAATAAGGCGCTTGCAATGTGCGTTTGAATACTCTGCCCAAACCATCGGCTTGCTGAGGTCCCACTTGGTCCAAAGTCGCTTGCAGTGTTTCAACACTGCAGCCCATTGTGGCGGCCAGTTCCTGGATGGTATTGGCCTTGCGAACAGCCCCTGCTTTTTCTGCTTCGACAAAATCTGGAAATTTTCGGGCCATGTCCAGCAAGGGGCCATCAAAGACATTCCAGGCGATATTTCCAGGCTGATCCAGCACGTTCACGGCGGCCTCGGAATAGCCTTGTGTCTCATCATGGAAGCGGCGGCCTTCGCCATTGATCTGAACCCCACCCTCCATGATGATCGCCCAGGTCATGAGCGCGCCTTGCGGCGTGACCCAAGAGCCGTGGCCTTGGTAACCACCCAAGTCGGCCAAACGCGCACCCATGGCTTTGCCCCAGGCAATCGCGCTGCCATCGTTGCCGACGTGACCGCCGAACGCCGCATTGCGCATGGCGGGCAACATCTCGTTGACCATCGCGGCATTGCCGCCATACCCATTGCAAGCCAGCACCAAAACATCACAGGCGAGTCGCTCCAACGAGCCATCCGGCCGCCTGCAGCCCACACCTAAAACCCTGTCGTTGTCATCCATCCAGATCTCACGCACCAGCGCCTGAGTCAATGTATCAGCGCCTGCCTGACTGGCAGTCCGCTCCATTGCCGCCATGAGGGCAAGGCCAGTGTGCTCGGGGACGGCATGCATTCTGCGCACACGATGACCTGGAAACAAAAATCCATCCAGGACTTCAAATTTGATTCCCTTTTCCTCTAGGGCATCAATGGCCTGAGACACCGCTTGGGTGTAGGCTTGCACCAAATGGGGTGCTGCCTGTCCATGGGATTTGGCCACCACATCCTGGGCAAATGCCGCATGGGAGTCCTCAATGCCCAAGGACTTTTGCAAACGGGTTTGTGCCGCCGGAACAAAACCTGATGACAAGGCGGTTGACCCGCTGGGCACGGCATCACGCTCCAGCAAGACGCATTCAACATCCGCCATCCTGAGTCGGATGGCTGTGGTCAGCCCACAAGCACCCGACCCCACGATCAACACGGGAACATGCGGGGTTTCTTCTGGCATGGTCGCAGACCGAACCACGGTTGGAGAAGAATTGGGGGCAGTGGCTTGCATGTTCATGATGGCCTTTTGATGCGCTGACGAAGTTGATTCATGAGGCCTCCGGCCTCGACCATGTTCAGAAGAAAATCAGGAATGGGGTCGCATGAGATGCGCGATCCATCAGGGGCCGTGAGAGTCAAGGTCTCCAGATCCAGCCCGAGGGACTGCAAATCCTTGAAAGCCGATGTGTCACGGCAGGTCAAAAGAAGCAACCCCAAATTGAACGCATTGCGAAAGAAAAGTCCACTGAAAGAAGGTGCAATGACGGCCCTGATGCCCAGATGAACGAGTGCGCCAGCAGCCTGCTCACGCGAAGAACCAATGCCAAAATTTGGACCAGCCACAATCACATCGCCCCTTTGGGCCTCTCTTGCAAATTCAGATCGAACCGCTTCAAGGCAATGGGGTGCAATACCCTCAATCCCCAACTTCATGTAAGCCCCAGGTGCCAGTGCATCGGTGTCGATGTCCGCACCCAAAATCCAGACTCGGTGGGATGTGATCATGCCAATGCCTCTCTTGGATCGCTGATGAAACCGCGCAAAGCGGATGCCGCTACGGTATAGGGCGAAGCAAGATAAACCTGCGCCGTGGCCGAACCCATGCGCCCCTTGAAATTCCGAGCCGTTGTGGCAATCACATTGGCACCATCCGGAATACTGCCACCATAGCCTGAGCAAGCCCCACAGGTTGTGGGCAGGACTTCGGCTCCGGCATCGCGCAACACCGACATCACCCCTTCATTTTCTGCTTGGCTTTGGTCCGCCAAACTGGCGGGTGCCACCATCAGCCTCACACCCTGAGCAACCCGCTTGCCTTTGAAAATTTGGGCTGCCGCACGCAAATCGTCGAGCTTGGCCCCCGTACACGCACCGATGTAGGCCACCTGTACTGCAACGTTTTGGAATTCGTTGACTGCATGGGTGTTGGCTGGACTGTGGGGTGCGGCCACCTGGGGCGCCAGATCGGCAGCATTGAATCGGTGGACCAGGGCATAGGCTTCGTCATCGGTGTGCCAATGCCCAAGGTGGATGTCATCTTTTGACACGCCGTTTTTCACAAGCCAATCTTGCGTCACTTCATCGGGTGCTATTAACCCCACTTGTGCACCCATTTCAGCGCTCATGTTGGACATCGTCATACGCTCTTGCATGGACAAGGCCTGCACCGCTGGACCACAAAATTCAACCGCTTGATAGTCGCCCCCATTCATGCCAAATTGACCAATCATGTGGAGCATCATGTCTTTGGCCGTCAAACCCACGGGCAGTTGACCGTCCCACCACATGCGCCTCGTCTGCGGAACACGGACCCATATCTCACCTGTCACCACAACACCCAGCATTTCGGTGCTCCCAATACCGAACATGTAAGTGCCAAATGCTCCGCCGGTCGGGGAGTGTGAATCTCCGCCGACACAGAACATGCCCGGACGCAAATGTCCCTTTTGTGGCAACACGACATGGCAAATACCCTGGCTGTCATACACATGCGGAAGCTTCTGATCCTGGGCCCACTCACGGGCTATGCGTATGATGCGGCGCGAGTCCTCATCTTGCTCGGGCACGTAATGGTCCATGACAAGAACCACCCGTGATTTGTCCCAAATTTCGGCCCCCAGCTCTTCCAGCATCGGTTTCAGCCGCCTGGGTCCCGATGAGTCGTGAAACATGGCCAAGTCCACTTTACAGCTGATGATGTCTCCCACGGCCACGTGAGATCGACACGACGCTTGAGCAATCAACTTTTGCGCCAAGGTTTGGGGGATGGGCGTTTGCGTTGTCATGTCACTGTCCATGTGATTGGGGTAAGAGGAGGTTTTCAGGCACGGATTTCCTTGGCCACAATGCGGGCGTCAATGCCACCCACTTGCGACAACTCCATTTGGTATTCGTAGCGATCGGGACGGTACAAGCCATGCAACAAGAGGACAGGGCGATCGGCGGCGTCAAAAACCAAGCGGCGAACCGACAACAATGCCGTACCCACAGCCACCTCGAGCTCCTGCGCCACTTGAGCATCTGCCTGCCTGGCTGAAACTGTTTGCATCGCACGACCCAGTTCAATGCCTGACTCTTCCAGCAATTGCAAAATGGGCTTTTGTATCAAGTCACGCTGAACTATGCCCTTGACGATCGATTCCGGACAATAGGTGGTGATGTGCGATACAGGTCCCTCCTGCGTGCTGCGTCGACGCGCTGCCTTGCGTATCTTTGAACCCGGTGCCACCTGCAAGGTCAAGGCCAAACTGTCCGAAGCCTGAATCACGCGCCAGTCCAGCACTTTGACGGTGGTGCCCCGACTCACACTCACGATGTTTTCCAGCAGACCCGTCAATTTGGTGGAGGGATGTCCCAGTGTCAACTCATTTGACTGGCGGGCCCCCAGTTCTTTGCGGGTGGCGGGCCTCGTGCCTCGCCCAGCCTCGCGCACAATCAAACCATCTTCTGCAAGAAGTTCAAGAGCGCGGCGCACCGTCACACGACCTACGCCAAACTGTTGGGTTAACGCCAACTCACTCGGCAGACCCAGTGCGAAGCGCCCCTCGTCCAGTTGTTCACGCAACACCAGATAAATCTGATGGTATTTGGTTAAAGGCAAAGAAGTAACCATGGGAACTCATTGAATCCATGCTGGCGCAATGGACTGGGCTTCGACTTGAAAGATTTGATCCAAAGGGGCGTTGTGCATCACATGGTAGAGAACAAACCGATAGGCCTCGCGTCCAGCCAGTTCAGGGGGGGTGAAACAAAACGCCAAATTGCCTGCTGTCGTCAGCCGCTGTGGAAACGCGTGATGCAACAAATTTTGTTTAAAAACAGACGCCACAGTCATGGCCATGTCCGCATCATGTGCAAGGAACTCAACCACCAACCCGGCCTCATGGCTGCTGAACTGCTCTGGCGGCAATGTTCGAACAGCGCCCTGCCCATAAATGTGCGGCAGAACACGCCAATCGCCGGGCAAGAGGGTGCGCACCTTTTCCTCAACGGCAGCAAGCGCTTCGGGCAAACAAGTCAAAAGACCTGGATCGGCAACGCCAGCGATCAACACCACACGGCTGCCGACATAAGCAGCCCCTTCAATTTTCAAGGTAGGGTTTTCACGTGGCACAAACTCGGCACCCCTGACGCGGGTTCGGTGCGCATCCACAGCTTCATACCGCGCTCCGTGCAAGCGCAAGGTTCCTCCGGGCTCTTCGACTTCGTAGGGATTGGCTTGCTCGTACAAGGCATGCGCTGCAACCGAAGCGGGCGTAGCATGACACGCTGGATTCATGCTTTCGAGCGTAAATCCATCTGCATCCAATGTGGCCAGCATCGCATCACGTCCGCCGGGCTGGCAACACAAGGATGTGCACTCTATAACTTTGGCCATGTGCAAAGACAAGCCCACCGGATAACCCAGTAATTCCGGGAATACTGAAAAAATGGCGGTGTCGCACGCACGCCCAGCGAGCACAACATCCGGGTCAAGTGCTAGCGCCCTCGCCAGTGTTTCTGTGCCACATTGACCCACAATGTGTTGGCAGTTGATCACATCATCTGCAGATGGCTCTGGCATCGGTCCAATCGGCTCCAACTCGCCCTTGTTCAAGCTGGTCAAGACCATTTCCGCATGCAAATCACTCTTCACAGTGACGAGTCGAAATGACAAACCTTTTTCGCAAGCGATCTCGCGCAACACCGCCACGGTGGCCTCCAAGTGAGGTCGCGCACCGGCCGTTCCGGCAGAACCGATGATCAATGGCACACCCGCATTCAGGCTGGCGGTCAAAACCAGCGCCAAATCACGCTTGACCATGGTCATCGGCGCCGCCATTTCACCTGACCCAAGGTAGTAAGGGCCAGGATCGATGGAGCCCATGTCACAGCCAACCACATGCGGCTGTCGGGCCATACCGCGTTCAAATGACGCCTGCGGAATTCCAAATCCAAGCTGGCCCGAAGCGGCCAGAATTCTCAAGGGCTCATGTCCCACACGGTGACGACTCAGCAGTCTTACTGTGGCGTGCATCAAAGCATGACCCCCAACAATGGTCCATGCTGCTGAGCGCCGTAGACATCACCATCCCCAGGTGAGCCCGCACACACTTTACGTGGCAAAGTGAACTTGATGGCGCACAAATCAGCCATGTCATAACGGCTTATGCGGGCTGGGGCGCAGCCATACAAATGGGCCACCGAGGCCGTCGACAATTGTGGACTTTGGATGGCGCAATCATAACCATGGCGATCCCGAAAAAACAAATCGAGTGTCAACAAAGTGGGCCCCGCATTTTTACTGCGAATGACATGGACCAAATCGGTCAAGGCAACAGCGGGCATGTTCAATTCAACGGGCGGTAAAACCACCATCGGCACAAACGATCTGACCTGTGACAAACGAAGCCCTGCGTGACAACAGGAAACTCACCAGTTCAGCCACCTCGTGCGCTTGCCCCAACCGGCCCATGGGAATGCTCGCTTGCATGGCCGCCAAGGCTATGGGGTCGGCCATGGTGTTGGCCACCATGGGTGTTTCGATGGGGCCAGGACCCACTGCATTGATGCGCAAACCCATGCTCGCCCATTCCAGCGCCAACGATTTGACCATGCCATTGAGACCCGCTTTGGAGGCAGCATATGCCGCTCCCTTGGCATGCCCCACCAAACCGATCTGACTGCTGATGACGACCACGCTGGCGTCTGCGGACTGTTCTTGACGCATCACAGCCAAGGCGGAACGGGTCAATACGAATGTTGCCGTCAAGTTGAGATCCAAAGTTTGACGCCATTCATCCAAACGGGTGTCGTCAGATCCTTTTTTGAAAAAAATACCGGCACAGGCCACCAAGCCGTCAAGGCCACCCAAAGTCTGAGACACCTGGCCAGGTAAAGCAGCGGTGGACTCATCGTCCAACAGGTCACGTATAAAAACGGCTTCGGCTGGCAAATGTCCGAACAGGACTTGGCGTTGCGCCTCGGTCTGCACCACGGCCGCCACTTTGGCGCCCTGCTGCTGCAGCACCTGCACAGTGGCCAACCCAATGCCAGACCCAGCACCAGTGATCAACACACGGCGACCAAGAAGCTCCCCAGACAAAGTAGCCTTCGACAAAGTCATGTGTTCAAAGTCCCAAGTAGTTTTTTCGCAAATCGGGGTCGCGAGCCAAATCGGACGCTTTACCCTTCATGGCCACCGCGCCGTTTTCAATGATGTAGGCCCGGTGTGCAATGGCCAGTGTTTGCACGGCGTTTTGCTCCATCAACAAAATGGACTGGCCTTCTTGATTGATCTTCTGAATAAGAGCAAACATCTCTTCAACCAACAACGGTGACAAGCCCAAAGAGGGCTCATCCATGATCAACAGATCTGGTTCAGACATCAGCCCTCGACCAATGGCGAGCATTTGTTGCTCTCCACCGGACAAAGTGCCCGCCAGTTGGCTGAAACGCTCCTTCAGACGCGGAAAAATGGCAACCACTTTTTCAAGATTTTTTTGACGGTTGGCCTTGCCCCGGACAAGACTGCCCAGTTCAAGGTTTTCCAGCACATTCAGGTTGGGAAATATGCGACGCCCTTCAGGCACGTGGATCACGCCCAGTTTGACAATGTCAGACGAGCTTTTGCCCACCAATTCCTGACCTCTGAATCGGATAGAACCTGCAAACGGCGTGTAAAGCGCAGAGATGTTGTTGTTGAGCGTGGACTTGCCGACACCATTACTGCCAAGTACCGCCACGATCTCGCCTTGGCCCACATCCAGATCGATGCCGCGCAAAATTTCAACCTTGCCATAACCAGCATGCAGCGCACGAATCTCAAGCATGATTTGCCTCCTTCGCCATCTGCTCAGCGGCGCCACGTCCCAAATACGCCTCAATCACCGCAGGGTCATTGACCACTTCGTGGGGTGCACCGTTGGCGATGATCTTGCCGTACGACAACACATAGATGTGCTCGGACAAACTCATCACAGCCTGCATCACGTGCTCGATCAACAGCACCGTGACACCACTGGCGCGGATCTTCTGGATGATGTCGATGATGTCGATGATTTCCGATGGATTCAATCCCGCCATGACCTCGTCCAGCAACAACAGCTTGGGGCCTGTGGCCAAAGTCCGAGCCAACTCCAGTCGCTTGCGTCCAGCCACGGTCAAGTCTGCGGCGGGCTGATCCAGAATCTGCCCCATGCCCACCTGATCAGCAATACGCCGGGCGTGCTCCCAAGCCTCATCGCGGTCGATGTACTCTTGGTAGGCACCCACCGCGATGTTTTCATGCACCGTGAGTTTGGCAAAAGGCTGGGTAATTTGAAATGTGCGCACCATCCCCTGTCGTGCAATTTCGTGAACAGGCCGAGCTGTGATGTCATTCCCGGAAAACTCGACGCGACCTGCATTGATGGATTGGAAGCCCGCTATGCAAGCGAAAAGCGTCGTCTTTCCCGCTCCATTGGGGCCAATCAAGGCGACGATGCGCCCATCAGCGACTTCCAATGAGGCGTCATCAACCGCTTTGAGGCCGCCAAAAATTTTGGTTAATCCGGTCACCTTGAGCATCACTGGCCCCTTTGTTTGATGCGCTGGCCAATGCGTTTGAACAAGTCAATCAAACCATTTGGCAAAAAGGCAATGATGATGACCAGCAAGGAGCCATACAGCACCAAGGACAAGCCTTGAACGTTGGTCAGCACACGGGTGGCATCACTGACGCCAGCCAACAAAACCGCACCAATCAGTGGTCCGTAAACCGTGCCTGCACCACCGATCATGCTCACCAGCAACATCTCGACCGATTTGTCCACACCAAAAACGATGGTGGGATCGATGTAGAGAAAATATTGCGCAAAGAAACTGCCCCCAATGCCACACAGGGCACCAGACAGGACCATGACCTTGACCTTCTCGTTGAAGACATTGATGCCCAGGGCCATGGCCGCATCTTCGTTTTCACGAATCGCTGCCAACTGCGCGCCAAAACGGGAATGCTTGAGCCAGACTGCAATGGCCACCGACAACACAGTCAGGGAAAGAATGACGAAATAAAAACCAATGCGTTCTGAAAACTGGAAGTTATGTGCGCCGATCTTGGCAGGAATCAGCAAGCCCAAACCACCACCGGTGAACTCCACTGAATTGACCAAAATTCGCAACACCTCTGCAAATGCCAGAGTGATCAGAGCGAAGTAAGAGCCTTTGAGGCCGGCACGAAAAGAAAGGAACCCGATGATGCCGCCAACAATACCTCCGGCAATTGCGCTGGCGGGCAACCCGAGCCAAGGGTTCATGCCAAAGCGCAATTGCAATATTGTCGAGGCATATGCACCGGCACCAAAGAAGACAACGTGTCCGAAAGACAGTTGCCCAGCAAAGCCCCCGGCAATGTTCCAAGACTGTCCGATGAAGGCATAGAACAAAGCAAGTACGCCAAAATTCACCATGAAGGGTGTCGAAAAAACGAATGGGAAGACCACCGCCAGAGCCAACAGACTCAGATGCAAGGGCCACCCGATGGAACGCGAACTGTCAGTCATCGCTTGGCTCCAAAAAGTCCAGAAGGTCGGAAGAGCAAAATCAGGATGAAAATCAGCGAAATGCCGATTTGCCCAAGACTTTCTCCAAGGAACAAACCGCCAAAGGACTCCGTTAAGCCGACAATCAGACCGCCCACAATCGCTCCCAAGAAGCTACCCATCCCGCCCAAGACCACCACGGTAAAGGCCACCATGACAAAGATATGACCGGTGGTGGGTGACACATAGAAAATTGGCATCAACAGGCAGGCTGCAGCACCTAGGGTGGCCAGGCCGATACCATAAGAGATGGCAAAGACACGGTCCACGTTGATGCCCACCAGACGAGCGCCCACTCGCTCCTTGGCCACAGCCCGAATGGCTCTGCCAGTATCCGTGCGCTGTATGAAAAGCCCCAGAAGTGCGCACAAGACCATGGCCGCGCCAAAGGAAATGATCTTGGGCAGCGAAACCAGTGTGGGTCCTAACTCGACCATCACGTCTGAGTAGGGCACGGAGATGGTTCGCGTGTCGCCCTTGAAAAACATCAAGGCCAAGTTCTCGATCAGGATGGACAAGCCCAAAGTGATCAAAAGAATGTTCTCGTCTTTGCCTTGAGCCAGTCTTCCGATCAATAATTTGTACAACCAGAAACCAAAAAGGTACATCACCGGAACCATGATCAAAAGCGAAACATAGGGATCGATGCCCAGCTTGATCAACAGGTAATAAACACCAAACATGGCCAACATCAACATGCTGCCATGCGCAAAATTGATGATGTGCAAGACACCGTAGATCAAGGTCAATCCTGAAGCCACCAGGGTGTAAATACCCCCAATGAGGAGGCCGTTGATTGCAGCCGCACCTAAAATTGTCAAGTCCAAATCAGTACCCCTAAGTTAGGTCGCAGTCATCCCGAGGCCCGCCTTGACAAGCGGGCCCCAATGAAAACTGCCAGTTAAAAATGGCTAAGGGTTTACCCCATTTTGGGGCGTGGGTAGACGGGTTTGACCGATGCAAACTGGTTGGGCCATACCACCTCAATGTCGGTGGCAGTGGCTTGCAGCAATGCGGCACGGCCACCGGTGTTTTGGCCGTTGACGAATTTGGTCTCGCCGTAGGGCATGAAGTGGTTTGACCAAGTGCTGCTTTCGAGTGCTGCAATCGCTTTTTCCTTGTCAGCAGACTTGGCTCGCTCCAAAGCGTCGGCATACAACATCACCGAATTCCAGCCGCAATACACCTCAAACGTGAAGAGGTTTCCGGTCGCTTCAACTTTTTTCTTCATCTCCATGGCCTGCGCACTGCGCGGATTGAACCAATGGTTGAAGTCCATCATGTGCTGAGCCACTTGTGGCTGCTCTTTGACAAGCCTGTAGTTGAAGCCGCCACCCAACACGCTGAACATCGCAGCAACCTCAACTTTTTGTTGGTGCATGGTACGGGCCAACAACACATATTCATTTTGGTAGTTGCTCATGATCACCAAATCGGGCTTGAGACCCTTGATGCGCAGTGCCACGTTGGAGAAATCACGGGTTGGGTTGGCATGCTTGATGACTTCCGCGACCTGAATGTTGATGGTTGGCAGCTTTCCTGCCAACAACTTGGCAGTGCCGGTGCCGAATTCAGACTCCTCATGAACCAGGACCGCAGTCTTGGCAACACCACCAGCCGCTTTGTTGACTTCACCCAGCGCCAAGACGGCATCGTCGGCGCATTTGCCAAAGCCAGGGGCCAAGCGAAACACGTTTTTCAATCCACGATTGACGATCAAGTCGGACACGCCAACGTCAATCAGGAAAGGTGTGTTGTATTTAGCTGCAGCCTGCGTTGCAGGTAAGGCAATGGCGCTGGAGAAGCAGCCAATGTAGGCAGAAACACCTTCTTGGTGCAGGCGCTCCACTTCGGCAACACCAACTTCAGGGCGCGACTGCGAGTCACCCAGCGCTGCCTCCAACTTGGCGCCGCCCATGGACTTGATACCGCCGGCTGCGTTGATGGCGTCAATGGCCATAACGCAACCCAAGCGTCCTTGACCACCACTGTAAGCCAAGCCTCCGCTAACAGGGTGAACCAAACCAATTTTGATGGGTTTGGGTTGCGCAAGCAGCAGGGCTGGAGCGCCCAGAACAGAAGTGGCTGCACCAGCTTGCAGCACCAGTCGACGGGAAATGCGGTTTTCGGAAGTCATGAGGTGTCCTCGAAAAATAGAATGGAGTTTAATTGTTCTTAAAATAGAACAATTGGGCTAGACTATGTATTGACTCAGTTGGGCTGTCAAGCCCCTTTGCACAAATGGACCACTCTCACTACGGCTATTCGGCTTTGCCCAAGCGCCCTCAGGAGCCAACAGGCACATCGGCCCGACTTCAAGCTTTTGTGGTGTTGTGCCTAGAGCACTGGGTAGCACTTCCCCCCGTGGACAGCCTTCGCGACCCCCGCTTCGTCGGCGAATTCGGAAGTTTTACCCCGGATTACAGGAGCTGGACACAACGCGAATACGGTTTGCGCATCGGAATTTTCAGAGTGCTGGACGCCTTGAAAGCAAGGGGCATACGTCCTGCCATCGCAGCCAATTCAGTGGCCGTTCAGAGACTCCCGCAACTGGTCGAAACCCTCAACGAATGGGGCTGCGAGTGGATCGGTCACGCTGAATCGGCCTCCGTCCTGATGCATTCGGGATTCCGACCCGAGCAACAAGCCGAAATCATCGAGCATTCGTTGAACACCATCGTGTCGTGCACGGGACACAAACCTCTGGGTTGGCTGAGTCAGGATTGGGGGACCACCGTGGAAACCTACAAGTTACTGGCGCAAGCTGGCATTCGTTACACCCTCGATTGGACCAATGACGATCAACCTTACATGCTCAACACACAACCGGGCATCACCGCCATACCGCTTGGCGCCGAATGGGATGACGTCCAGAGCCAATGGTTAAGGAACCTCGATCCTCGCAGCCACGCCCGGCTTGCTTTGAGTGCCTTTGACAGGCTTCGCTTGGAGGCCATTGAACAGCAACGCCAACTTGTATTTGGCCTCACGCTGCATCCTTGGGTCTGTGGCATGTCCAGCCGCATAGGCCCACTTCGTCAGTTGCTTGCTGACATGCACACACGGCCGGATGTGAACTGGACCCAGCCAGCCGACATCTTTCACAACTTCCAACAGAATGCCTGACATGAAAACCGAAGAACTTGACCAACTCAGTCATTTCGCCTCGAACCTGAACTACGCAGATTTACCCCTTGAAGTTCAAGCCCACACGGGCTGGGTGCTTGCCGATACTCTGGCATCCATCGTGGCAGGCTCCGCAGAACCAGAGATGCAACGGCTCAATGCAGCCATGGGCTTTGGCAGTGGTGCAACACTCATTGGAACAGGTCGGCAAGTTCATGCCGAAGCAGCCGCCCTGCTCAACGGCACAGCAGGCACATTTTTGGAAATGGACGAGGGAAACCGGTTCTCCAGAGGTCACCCGGCCATTCACGTGCTGCCCGCTGCGCTGTCTTTGAGCGAGATGCAGGGGGTGGATGCGGAGCGCTTTCTGTCGGCCCTGGTGGTGGGTTACGAAGTGGGCTCTCGCATTGGTGCAGCCTCCCAATTGCGTGGCGCCATGCATCCCCACGGCACTTGGGGCACCATTGGGGCGGCAGCCGCTTGCGCACGCGTGCTGGGTTCAGATCCCTCCAGCATGAAGGAAACCATCAACGTCAGCTCCTCCCTGACCACCGCCACCTCCAAGCGCACCATGCTCGAAGGGGGTCTGGTACGCAACGTTTACGCGGGCCTGAGCAACCGAAATGGTGTTTTGGCTTCTCAACTGGTCGCCTGCGGTTTCACTGGAGAGCGAGATGGCTTGAGCTCGTTGTTTGGTGAAATCGTCTCCGAAAAATTTGACGTGAATATCTTGCTGCGCGACTTGGGCAGCGACTGGCATTTGATGCACAATTACTTCAAATTGCATTCTTGCTGCCGTTACAACCACGGCACACTGGATGCGCTGGACGCGATGGCAGCACAAAACCCTTTGCCCGAGGCCGATCGCATCGCACGCATTCAAGTGACCACCTACCACCTGGCCGCCGAACTCAACGATCCTGCGCCACGCAATACTTTGGCTGCCAAATTTTCTGTCCCCTTTGCTGTGGCCACACGCATTGTTCACCAAAGCAGTGCACTTTCGAGCTTTACCTGGGAAGCCGTGCGAGACCCTCGGGTCTTGGCCCTGGCCCAAAAGGTTGAAATCTCGGAAGACCCTGACATGTCACGCCGATTGCCCAACGAACGCCCCGCTCGTGTGGTGATCACCGACATCGATGGCCGTCAATGGACCGGGGAAGCTGGCGTCAACCGGGGCGATGATGCATCGCCTTACAGCGAAGAGGAGTTGACGCATAAATTCCTCGATTTGACGGGTCGCGTATGGTCCGAAGACCACGCCAAACAGGTTTTGCAGGCCTCCCACCAGCTTTGCACCGGCAAGCTCAAATTGGCGCACTGGTTAGACCTTGTCAAAGCGCCACCAAAGCATTGAACCAGCGCTTCACTGTCAAATGTTCTATTGACAGGACAAATCGATGCATGCACCATTTGTCAGAGGTCGATCCTGCATGCTTGCCGCACCTGATCACGACCGATCATCACCGACCACACACTGAAAGTTTTTTTAAAATGCAAACTTCCGACAAGACAGCCCGACAGCTTTTCGCCGACATCAAGGCCGCTCCGACCCGCAAACGTTTTGGTTTCGGTCGCATGCCCGCCTTGATCAACATCGATTTGCAAAAAGCCTACACTTGCGTTGGCGAATTTGCCACCGCCTATGAAACCGATCCTCACCAACTGGACCATGTCAATGAGTTGGCTGCCGAATTCAGGTCCAAAGGGTTTCCTGTGGTCTGGACCTATGTGGCCTACATGCCTTCCGGCGAAGATTGCGGCGTCTGGGGGACCCGCTCCAACACTCCGGATTCCCTGCAAAACATCAAGATTGGCAGTCGCCGTGCAGAGTTTGACGACCGCCTGAAGATTGATCGCGAACGCGACATCATCATCAACAAACGAATGGCGTCGGTTTTTTTCGAAACCAACCTGGGCTCGATCTTCACCTTCCATGGTGTGGACACGGTTGTCGTCACAGGAGGTTCGACCTCTGGTTGTGTTCGGGCCACTGTGGTGGACAGCCTGCAACGCAGTTTTCGCACCATCGTGCCGGAAGAGTGTGTTGCCGACAAACATGAATCCCCTCACTTTTCCAACTTGTACGACATGGCCTTGAAATACGCGGACGTCATTTCGGTCAAGGAAACCCTGGAAGGCCTGCGTCAGCTGGCCCCAGCTTCGGGAGTGCGGGCGTGAAAAGAGATCCCGGTTTTTACGACTATTTGCCCTACGACCAGCGGCCCAAAATAAGCTGGCCCGGTGGTGCCCGAGTGGCATTTTGGGTCGCCCCCAACATCGAATACTACGAGCTCGATCCACCACGCAATCCTGCTCGTGCGCCATGGGCTCGCCCCTCACCCGACGTTCAAAATTTCTCGTACCGCGACTACGGCAATCGCGTGGGATTTTGGCGCATGCTCGACGCCATGAAACGCTGCAACATGCGTGGCAGTGTGTCGCTCAACGTGGCCGTGTGTGAACACCACCCCGAGGTGATTGCTGCTTGTGCTGAAAATGGTTGGGAGTTTTATTCTCACGGCACATACAACACCCGCTATCTCATGGGAATGACCGAAGCGCAAGAGCGCGCCGTCATCCAAGATTCCATCGACACGATCAAAAAACACACGGGCCAAAAACTGGACGGTTGGCTGGCCCCCGCTCTGACCTACACCGACAGAACCATGGACTTGGTGGCTGAAATGGGTCTGACCTATGTTTGCGACCTGTTTCACGATGACCAACCCGGCCCCGTGAAAGTCAAGCAGGGTCGATTGACCAGCATCCCCTATTCGCTGGAAATGAACGACACCATCGTCTACAACGTCAATCTGGTTTCACCGCGTCGCTACGCAGACATCCTCAAACGCCAGTTTGACCGGCTCTATGCTGAGGGCGAAAAATCGGGAACGGTGATGTGCATACCACTTCACCCCTATTTGATTGGTCAACCCTATCGGATGGCGGCCTTTGAAGAGGCCCTGTCTTACATCACGGGCCATGACAAGGTTTGGCTGGCCACTGGTAGGGAAATCGCGCGCCACTTCAACACGCATTACCACGCCGAATTCACGGCGGCGGCACAGACCGTGGGAGAAGCCGCATGAGTTTGCCCGAAGATTACCTCGATTACCCTTTGCGTCGTTATGGCATGGACCATGACCGGTACGCTTGGTCCATGTTGCCGCAACGCCCCCCAGTGCGTTGGCCCCAGGGTGCTCGTTTGGCACTTTGGGTGATACCGGCTCTCGAGTGGTTTCCCCTCAACATGAAAGGATTGCCCTTCAAGCCCCCAGGGGCGATGCAAACGGCCTATCCTGATTTTCGCCATTACACCTTGCGAGATTACGGCAATCGGGTTGGCATCTTTCGCATCATGCAAGCTTTGGAAAAACATGCCATACCCGCTTCGGTTGCCATCAATGCCGCCGTGGCCCAACGCTACCCGTCGCTGATCCAGTCTTGTTTACAACGCGGCTGGGAAATCATCGCCAATGGCATGGACATGGACCACATCCACCATGGTGGACTGGCCGAAGCCGATGAGCGGCAGTGGATCACCCACTCCCTGGATGTGCTCCAGCGCATCAGCGGTCAACGCATCCGTGGCTGGCTTTCCCCTGCCAAATCAGAATCACACCACACGCTTGACTTGTTAAAGGAAGCCGGTCTCGACTACGTTTGCGACTGGGTCAATGACGACATGCCCTATGCCATGCACACACGTGCAGGTGAGCTGATGGCCATGCCGCACCCGATTGACATTGACGACCACACCATTCTGGTTCAAAACCACCATACCGAAGACGACTTCAGGGACCAGTTGATCGATCAATTCGACGGGCTTTACCGTGAATCGAGCAGCGATAACGGTCGCGTCATGGCCATTTCCCTGCACCCTTGGGTGATTGGTCAACCTTACCGAATCAGGGCGCTGGAAGAGGCACTGGCCCACATCATGAGTCACCCTGGGGTTTGGGCGGCCACCGGCAACGACATCCTGGATGCATGGAAGACCAGCGCAGCCCAAGCTTCGTCTGCGACCTGAACCCTCTGGCCATTGGAAAGCACCCATGCCTGTCATCTCCATCACTTTACTGCCGGGCTACAGCCCTGAAACCGAGCAGCGCCTGGTCAATCGCGTCGCGCAGGCAGCCCGATCTGTGATCGCGGCCTCTTCTGCGGGCACCACTGTTTTTGTGAACCAGGCCAGCACCTACCAACGCGATGGTCGTGTGTTCAGTGGCGGCGGTGCTGCACGTGTCGATGCATGTGCGCTGGTGCGTGACTTTTTGCAGCGCATGCAAAACCGACAGCTTGCGGATGCGGCGCTGCTGCTGACACCTGATTTCACCATGCGATTTCCTGCAAGTCCTGTCATGCACAAACTCGAAGAGTTGGTGTCATGGGCCCACGGCAGGTACCAACAGGTCGGCAAAAACTATGAGAAATTTGACGAATCCTGGGGCGATGAATCCTGTGTGGTCTATTGCTTTGGCACATTGCACGGCATCTGGCTGGACGGCACGCCTTTTGAGGGCATCCGTTTCATTGACCGTTTTGAAATCGTGGACGGCTTGATTCAGCGCCAAGACGTCTGGAATGATTTGGCTGAAACCCAGGCCCAACGCCGCTGAGAAGGCGCAAATGACGGGGCACCTCCCAATGCTGGACTCTGGCGATTTGGCTGCACACGCCATGGAGGTGGCCATGCAGGATCGGATTGCGTATTCAGCCATGCCCACTCGTCCAGCCCTTCAATGGCCTGAAGGCGCTCGACTGGCCCTTTGGGTTGCGCCCAACATTGAGCACTACGAATACTTGCCGGAGGAGGTGCGTGTTCGAAACCCATGGCCAAGGGTTCCTCACCCCGATATTCTTGGATATGGTCTGCGCGACTATGGCAACCGGGTTGGCGTTTGGCGGTTGATGGAGGTGTTCGACCGGTTCAATTTGCCCTGCACCGTGTCTCTGTCCATGGCGGTTTTGGACATGTACCCGGACATTGCCGAGGCCATGCTCAAGCGCCATTGGGAATTCATGTCGCATGGCATGTTCAACACCCGCTACCACTGGGGCATGAACGAGCAAGAAGAACGGGACGCCATTGAGGAATGCCAGACCATTCACCGCCGCATGACCGGAAAAAGTCTGCGTGGCTGGTTTTCTCCTGCGGCATCGAACACACTCCTGACCCCTGACTTGGTGGCCGAGTCGGGCATGGACTACCTGTGCGACCTTTACCATGACGATCAGCCCACCCCCATCAGGGTCCGCCGTGGTTCATTGCTGTCCTTGCCTTACAGCATGGAAATCAACGACAGCATCGCTTGGCGTCGGGGCATGGAGGCAGAGGCTTTTGCACAAAAAATCTGCGATGAATTTGACACCCTTTATGCCGAAGGCGGACGTGTGATGAACATCGCCGTCCACCCGTTCATCATGGGCCAACCCCACCGCATTGAACACCTCGACAGCGCACTGGCCTACATCCTGGGACACAGCGGGGTGTGGTGCGCTACTGGCAGCCAAATCGTTGACAGTTACCGCGAACAATCCGCCCTGTCTGCACAATCTCCACAAACGCCATTGACCGAAAGTTTCAAGCCATGAACCCGCCCGCCGACTACATCCGCGCCTACATGCCCGATCGCCCGATCAAGCCAGGCTCGACGGCCTTGGTCATGATTGACTTGCAATATGCCACGGGCTCACGCCATGGCGCTTTGGGGCGAAAACTTCAGGCCGAAGGCTCAACGATTGGCAACTACCGTTTTGACCGCATTGAATCCCACGTCGTTCCCAATTCATTGCGCTTGAGAGACCATTTTCGCGCCATGGGTCGACCCATCTTGCATGTCACCATTGGCGCAGCCCATCCCGATGCCTTGGATGCGCCACCGCACATGCGCAAATTGTTTGTCGAGTTTCGCAACTTCGTCGGCAGCCGCGAGCACGAGATCCTGGATGAATTGAAACCCTTGTCGGGTGAACATGTTCTGAGAAAAACCACCATTGGCGCTTTCGCTTCGACCAACATCGACAGCTTGCTGCGCGCACTTCAGTGCGAGCAAATTTACCTCACCGGCGTCTCGACCAACATGTGTGTCGAAACGACGGCTCGGGAAGCTGCCGACCGCGGTTACCTGGTGACCCTGGTTGAAGATGCTTGCGGCACCACGCACGAAGATTTGCACCTGGTCACCGTGCGCAATTTTCAACGCCTCTTTGGTCGTGTCAGCAGCACCGAACATGTTTTGAACGAATTGGAGAGCCCCCATGGTCAATGAGACTGCAGCACCCGCGCCGACTTGGCGGGTTCTGGTGATTGTTCCGTTCGCCATGTCAGCAGAGAACCTGTTGTTGCGGCAGGCGCAATTGGCCAGTTTGTCCTTGGGCCCCCACATCCACTTTGAATACCGACCCGTCAAAGCCGGTCCCGTCAATTACTCCAGCCATCACGATTTTGTTTTAGCGGATGTGGCCAACTTCGAAGCCGGTTGCCGCGCACAGGCCGAAGGTTTTGACGCTGTCTGCATTGACACCATGAGCGACTCAGGGGTGGCCGCTTTGCGCTCGGTGCTGGACATCCCGGTGTTTGGCCCCGGCAAGGTATCGGTGCTGACGGCGCTCATGCTGGGTGACCGTTTTTCGTTTTTGACCATGGCCAGTCGATGGAAACCGCTCTACAAGAAAGCCCTCGACGAGCTCGGTCTCCACCACAAATGCGCCTCTGTTCGGGCCATCGAAGTATCCCCTGACAACCAAAACCTGTTGTCAGGTAAAGAGGAAGACGTTTTTCCCTTGCTGGAAGCTGCCGCGCTCAAGGCCATTGAGCAAGATGGTGCCGAAGTGATCATTTTGGGCTCGACCACCATGCACCAATCGCATGCCTATCTCCAGTCCCGATTGCCTGTACCCATCATCAACCCTGGCCCGCTCAGCTACAAAATGGCCGAGGCGGCCCTGGGGCTTCGGTTGACGCACAGCCGTGTGGGCTTCCCCAAGCCCATGCACGACCGCTTGAACATGCTGGGTTGCATGTTGGATGCGGCCCAAACCCATGTCAAAGGATCCACATGACACGTTTGCTCAATTCCGAACAAGTCCAGCGCTACGAGCAGGATGGTTTTTTGTTTCCGATCGATGTGCTCACACCAGCCGAAGTGACCCGCTACCGTTCAGAGCTCCAAGCATGGGAGCAGGCTAGGGGAGGGCCGATCGATTTTCCAGAAAAATCGAAGTCTTACCTTCTGTTTGATTGGGCCGATCAATTGGTCCACCACCCTCGCATACTGGATGCTGTCGAAGACGTGATTGGCCCTGACATTTTGGTTTACCACTCGACCCTTTTTTTGAAAGAGGCCCACACGCCGGCTTACGTGCGATGGCACCAGGATAGCACCTATTTTTATCTTGACCCTCATCTGCATATCACTGCGTGGGTGGCATTGTCAGACGCCACCGAACAAGCCGGTTGCATGAGGGCGCTGCCAGGCAGTCACCACTGGGGCTCCTTTGAACACGACGACAAACCTGAGCCCATGAACATGATTCGGCGCGGGCAGGGGATCAGTGATCGGTTCGACCATGAAACTGGGGTCCCCATGCCCGTGATGGCGGGTCAAATGTCCTTGCATCACACAGACCTTGTGCATGCTTCTGGCGCCAATGACAGCGATGACCGCCGATTGGGATTTGCCATCAGTTATATCCCGGCTCACCTCAAACCCACCGGTCCAGTTCGACCGTCCGCCTTGTGTGTCCGAGGCAAGGACCATGGTCATTTTCTGGCTGAGCAGCGATTGAAACAGGCGCTTTCTTCGCAAGCCCTTGAAGAGCACAAACAAGCGCTGGCTCTTTTCAGATCCTTGCAAGACGCCGGATTTTCTTCCCCCTCCAAACAGGTAGCCGTATGAGTACATCACTGGATTCAGTTCAACTGGTGGCTCTGGTCGAGCATTATTTTGCAACGGTTGACCGAATGGATCTCGATGCGACGCTGGCCTGTTTCGAGCCAGATGCCACCTTTACCATCGCCACCTTCAATACGATTTATCAAGGACGAGACACTGGCATTCGAAGCATGTTCGAGCGTCTCAACAGTCGCTACAACCGCGTTTGGCACGGGAATTTTGACCACGTCATTCAATCCCCCGCGCGCGTCGCCAGCCAGTTCCGGGTTGAGAACACACTGCTGGATGGCAGCTTGAGTGTCAAAAACAACTGCAATTTTTTCAGCGTCCGTGGCACCCGGTTTGATGCCGTGCAGGTCTACATGAGTGGCGACAACTCACTGGCCTGATCAGACCAAGTGCATGTGCTTTGAACCACCTCACGCGTAGCGCACCCGCAAATCCCGCTTGAGCAGTTTGCCGCTCGGGTTCTTGGGCAGTGTGTCGGTGAAGATCACGCGCTTAGGCGCCTTGAAACCCGCCATGTGCTGGGCGCAGTGCGCTATCACGGCGGCCTCGTCCAACGTCTGACCGGCCTTGACCACCACCACCGCCGTCACGGCTTCGACCCACTTGGGGTCGGGCAAGCCGATCACCGCCACCTCGCTGACTTGCGGCAGGCGGTAAATCATCTCTTCCACCTCGCGACTGGCCACGTTTTCGCCGCCCGACTTGATCATGTCCTTCTTGCGGTCCACCACAGAGATGTAGCCCTCCTCGTCAATCATGCCCAGATCGCCACTGTGGAACCAATCCCCCTCAAACGCCGCCCGGGTGCGCTCGTCGTCGTGAAAGTAGCCCAGCATCAAATGCGGCGAGCGGTGCACGATCTCGCCGACCTCGCCCACGGCCACGTCCTGCATGTCGTCGTTCACCACACGGGTTTCGACGTTGCGCACCGCCTTGCCGCATGAACCCAGTTTGCGCAGTTGGTCGTCTGGGCCGAGCAGGGTGGCCAAGGGCGCGATTTCGGTTTGGCCGTACAGGTTCCACAAGCGCACCTTGGGCAGGCGCGCGGCCAGCTCTTTGAGCACCTCGACCGGCATGATGGACGCACCGTAGTAGCCCTTGGCCAGCTTGGACAGTTTGTCGGCGTCCATGAGGGGTGAGCGCAGCAGCGCAATCCACACCGTGGGCGGCGCAAAGAAGCTGGTGATGCCAAATTTTTCAATCATCAGCAGCAGGTTGTCGGGCGTGGGCTTGGACGTGATGACGTTGGTGCTGCCCATGTAAATGGCCGGGCCAAAGAACACATCGAGCTGGGCGCAGTGGTACAGCGGCAGCGCGTGCAGGGCCACGTCAGCCTCGGCGATTTCGGCGTCGATCACGCAGCTGACGTATTGCCACATCACAGCGTCGTGCGTGAGCTGCGCGCCTTTGGGCGATGACTCGGTGCCGCTGGTGTAGACGATCTGCGCCACGTCGTAGCTGCCCAGCTGCACATCGGGCAGCGCATCGGGGCAGGCGGCCAGCATGTCAAAGCTGTGCATGCCCGCCACGCTCTGGCTTGGGTCTTCAGACGGCAGCCAGATGAACTGCTGCACTTGGGTGTCGAGCTTGGCTGCAGCCTGCGCCAGCTCGGCCAAGCCACTGTCTGTGGCCAAAGTTTTGGCGCCTGCGTGGCGCAAGATGTAAGCCACCTCTTCGGCCTTTAGCATGAAGTTGATCGGCACCATGACCGC
>CAMDFT010000014.1 GCA_945897795.1 Limnohabitans sp. Rim8
TTCATCGCCACGCCCGAAAGCATGGCGTCGCCAGCGTACAAAGAGGCCTTGGCGAGTGCCGGTGCCGATGACATTGTGAAGACCGATGCGGTGACGGGCATTCCTGCCAACTTTTTGAAATCGTCGCTGCTGGCGCAAGGCATCATGCAAGCCGATGGCAGTTTGCTGCCCAAGGGGTCGAGCGATTTGGCCAGTTGGAAAACCGCGTGGAGTGCAGGCCAAGGGGTGGCCTCTGTGGGTGCGGTGGAGACGGTGGCCCGAAGGGTTGAAATATTGCACCAAGAATGGCTTCAGGCCACTTAAGGTGTCGCCCGATAAATCACTGGAGCCATCTGTTCGGTGGCTCATATGGCCCTGTCTTTGCCCTGCCAGTAGCGCATTCGAAGTTCACGTTTGAGCACTTTGCCCGTTGCGCTTCTGGGGAGGCTGTCTGTGAATTCCAGTGACTTGGGTGTACTGACCGATCCGATTTGCGCTTTCACCAAGTTCTGCAGTTCGACAGCGTCGACCGCGCAGCCAGGTTTGAGTTCCAAGACGGCGTGTACCGATTCACCCCATTTGTCGTCTGGAATGCCAAAGACACATGCTTCCTGAACGGCTGCATGCGTCATCAAAGCTTGCTCTACACCTGCAGAGTAGATGTTGAAACCGCCAGAGATGATCACATCTTTTTTCCGGTCCAGCAGCGTGATGCGGCCGTCTTGATCCATGGCACCCACGTCACCCGTGTGGTACCAGTCATGTCGGTGCACCAAAGCCGTTGCGGCTTCATCGTCTAGATAGGCGGCACTGCTGACCCAGTCGCGTAAGACGATTTCACCGGGCTCGCCTGTTTCGCACCATTGACCATCTTCGCGCATGACCCGCGCTTGTCGACTGATGGAGGGTGTGCCAATCGATCGCAAGACGTTCGCAGGCGCAGGTGTTGCGCCTTGCATGTGATCGATGGGGGACAAAGAGGTGATGGGACCGATGGCTTCTGCTTGACCGTACATGTTCACCATGACGGGACCAAAAACCGACAGGGCCTGTTTCAGGGGTTCTTCGGCCATGGGCGCTGCGGCATAAACGAAATGTTCCAGCGATCCGTAATCAAATGATTTGATTTTTTCAGAGGCCAGCAGCATGTAAATCACGGTGGGTGGCAGAAAGAGAATTTGGATCTTTTCTTTCTCAATGGTCTGCAGGATTTCCAGGGGGTCCGCCTTGTCCAGCAACACATGCGTGGACCCTGTCATGGTGAGTGCAAAGATGAAGCTGCCCGCAAAGTGGGTCATGGGCGCCACCACCAAATGACGCTTGGCTTCGTGCGCGCGCATGGCAAACAGCATGTCGACGCTGGTCACGTAGTTGGACAGGTGCGTGTGCAGAACGCCTTTGGAGCTGCCCGTGGTACCGCTGGTGGAATACAGCGTCCAAGGGGCCAAAGGATCGTTGGGCAGTTCTTTGGCCACTGATCCCGCAGGTACCATCCAATCCATGAGCGAAGGGATGTCGCCATCTTGTTGGTCAAGACAACACCACTGAGACATTGTTTGCAGTTCTGCTTTCACATGCGCAGCAAGCTCGGCGACATGGCTGTGATGCACCATGGCCGTGGGTTTGTGCTGCCGCAAAATGCCTGCATTCAAGACGGGACTGTTTCTGACATTGACAGGCACCAAGACCATGCCTGCGCGCCAGAGGCCGTACATGAAAATCAAGCCGCGCCAATCGTTGGGGGACAAAAAAGCGACACGGGTTCCTGGCTCAATGCCCATGTCCTGGATCTTCACGGCGATCCGATGGGACATCGCCACCGCCTCTTGGTAGCTCACGGACATGCCGCCCTGCTGGACGAAAATGGCGTTAGGCGTTCTTAAGCCCGCTTTGTCCAGCGCGTCTGTCGCCCTCATATTCTTCTCCTGATTTTCAGTCCATCAATTCGGGCAAGATGGTGGCGATGGCAGGGAAACCCATCAGCAATGCCAGCAACACCGCCTCCATGACGAGGAATGGCATGACACCTGCAAACAATTGACGCGAATTGACCAGCCCCTTGCCCGATGACAAAACCGCAAACAAATTCAGACCCACGGGTGGTGTGATGGCGGCAATTTCGATGAGCTTGATGATGAGCACACCAAACCAGATGCCATTGATGCCCAGGGACGTCGAAATGGGATAAAGAAAGGGCAGCGTGATGATCATCAAAGACACGCTGTCTACGAAGCAACCCAGGATCAAATACAGAATCACCACCAAGGCAATAAACACGAAGGCGCTCATTTCCAGGGTGACCACCAATGCTTTGAGGTCGCCGATGAAGCCGCTGATCAGCAGGAATCGACTGAACAAGAGACCTGCCATGACGATCAAGAAAAGTACAGCGGAGATGCGTGCACTTTCAATGAGGCTTTCCCACAGAGCACCCTTGGGCAAACGCTTGGTAGAAAGGGCAATCAGAAGTACACCGGTGGCGCCAACGGCACCTGCAGCTGAAGGCGGAAACGTGCCTGTGTAAATGCCGCCAACGACCAAACCAATCAGCAAGAAAACAGCCCAAGCTTTTGAAATGCCCTGCAGCTTTTGCTTCAAACTGAATCTTTCACTGATCATCGGAGCCCATTCGGGTCTGTAGATCAGCATGATCTTAATGCCCACGATGTAGCCTACTGCGGTCATGACACCAGGCAAGATGCCAGCGATCAGCAACTTGCCAATGGGTTCCCCCGTCAGCACGGCGAACAGCACCATGGCAATAGAAGGCGGAATCAGCCCTGCCAAAGTGCCTGCAGCAGCGACACAGCCAGCAGACACGCCCGGGTTGTATCCATAGCGGATCATTTCTGGCAAAGCCATGCGCGTGAAGATGCTTGCTGCAACAGTTGTTGAGCCCGATATGGCTGCAAACATGGCTTGAGCCATCACAGTCGCCATCATCAGGCTGCCACGAATTCCACTGGTCAACTGAAAAGCAGCTTTGTACAGATCAGTGATGATCCCAGCTCGAGATGCCAAAGTGCCCATCAACACGAACAATGGAACTACGACAAAGTTGTAGTCACTTGCAAATGCGTAGGGCAGGGATTGGATGGTGGACAACAAAAAAGTGGATCCAACAGCATAAAAGATGCCAGCGATGGCAACGGTACCCACTGCGTAAGCGACAGGGACACCCAAACCCAACAGGCAAAGCATGGCTACAAAACCGATCAGTCCCGTAATCACTTGCTTTCCTTCAATGATGGGGACGTGAAAATTTGCTGAGCCAGTTGACCGATCATGGTCAGAATGCAAAGACTTGCGCCAATTGGGCATGCCAACTTCCAGGGCCAAATTGGAAAGCCAGAAGTGTCTGCCGAGACCTCAAAAATCATCACACTTTTGATGGCTTGATGCCAGAGTCCGTAGGTGATCAAGCCAATAAATAAAAGGCCACAAAGGGTGCCAAGAAGCTTGGTTGCTTTTTTGGTTTTATCCCCCATAAATGAATCAAACAAATCCACTCGAATATGTTCATGGCCTCTTTGGACAGGACTGCACGCCAAAAAAATGCTGCTGGCTAAAAGCGTCCCGGACAATTCAACTTTGTACGATAAATAAAACCCCAGCACATTGCCCATCACGATGTCTATCGCGCCTACGATCATCATGATGAAAACGGCACCAGCGCAGACCGCCAGTGCCGCTTTCTCTGTCCAATGAATCAATTTGTTCATTTGACAGTCATATCAATTGCGCGAGTTTGCAAAGCTTTGAGCAGCTTTCCTTTGCAGAGGAATCAATTCTTTGATCTTCTCGCCCATGCCGTCTTTGGTGGACTTGTCGACCCAGATTTGGATCATGTCAGGCGAACGAGTGATGAAATTTTGCAGATCTTTCATCTGAACGATGCTGCCACCTGTGGCTTTGAATTTGTCCATCGCATCGGCTTCGACTTTGGGCAGAGCTGCCAGGTCTTTTTGCATGGCTTCTTGAGCCACTTGCGTGAACAAGGTCTGTACCGAGCGTGGCCATGCGTTGTAAGCCTTGGCGGGCACATACATCTGGAATGTTGTGAAGGAGCCCGTATTCAAGTCAGAAAGATAAGGTGCCACTTTTTGCAAGTCTGAAAAAGGCGTCCATTCGATGGGGCCGAAGTTGCAATCGAGCGTTCCACGCTGCAGACCTTCACGGATTTCGGTGGCTTGAACCCGCGTTGGCACCATGCCATAAGCCTCCATCCAAATGGGCACATAGGCGCCACCAACCGCTCTGACTTTCAATCCCTTGAGATCGGCGGATGTGTTGACTGCCTTGTTGCAAAGCAGTTTGTAAGGGGAGGGAACTGTCCACTTGATGACTTTGAGGTTTTGAGCCTGAAGTTCATCGGTCACAGTTTTGGTCGCGTAACTGGCACGCGCCAATTCGGAGCCTGTCTTCGCATCAGCGGATACCCTGTTGAGAAGACCGGCTGAAACAGAAGTTAATGGCAACTCAGAAGCATGAACAGCTTGAGCGAACACGCCGATGTCCACAGCGCCATTGCCCACCAGGTTTTTAATTTCGGTGAGGCCACCCAGCTGACCAGACCAGAAAATCTGAATTTTGATCTTTCCACCAGATCGTTTTTCAATTTCTTCAGCAAACCACTTGTCCCATTCGGCACCCGGAAAAGTTTGCGCCAGAGGGTGTGCCATCTTCAGTGACAAGGATGGGTAATCTTGGGCTTGCGAGGGTAGTGCAAGTGCCAGTGCAGCGCAGGTAAACAGAAAATGTTTCTTCATCGTTGACTCCTAGTCGTTTTTCAAAGTTGCCAAATGGCGGAAATTGATGTGTGCCCCCTTCATGCTATCGATTGGAGTCCTGCAAAACAATCGTTTGGTTGTTGACTTTTTTAGGGGTTTACCCGCTCCCTCTTGTTTTCGAAAGACTTCGTCACCAAGGCATCACGCTCAAGGCCGCGCCATCACCCCCCGCAGCCCCACCCCAAAACTTTCAAACCCCTGCTCAGCCCAGCGCGCGCTGCTGTCAATGCAGTCGTGTTGGTGGCCATGCACCGTGGTGCGCACGCCCATGCGGCGGGCCAGTTCGTCCAGCTCATGGAATCCGTGTTCGTGGTAGCCGGGTGCTTCGTGCGTGATGAGGATGTCGGCCTGCTGCGTGGCCAGTTGCTCGACCTCATCGGAGTAGATGCTGGACCAGTGCTTGAGGGGCACGCTGCCTTGCCAGCGGTCTTGGCGCGGCGTGATGTGGACGTGTTCTTCGCGGTTGCGAAACTTGGGCGCTTGCCGGTCTTTGGGGTACCACACCGCACCCCGAAAAATGCCACCCAGCCCGCCAATCCGCGTGCCGCAGGGCAGGGTGACCACACGGCCATGCAGGTTGCGGTCGGCCAGTTCGCTGTGCCACACATGGGCAAAGTTGTCTGCGTGGTCGGTGTCGTGGTTGCCATGGATGTACCAAACGCGTTCACGGATGGCCGCCAGCTCGATGTGCAGCGGGCGTGCGGGCTCCAAGTCGCCCAGCAAGATGACGGCGCGGGCATCGGTTTGCAGGGCGGCATCGATGATGTGCTGCCATTGGCCGTGGGGGTCGCCGCAAAAGAGGAGGGGGCCGTTCATGTGTGCGCCGCTGACAATCAGTGCTGAATTGTCCAGGGGTTGATCACGGTGAGGCCCGCCGCTTCAAATGGGCTGGCGTCGCGCGTGGCCACCATGAAGCCATGGCGCTTGGCGGTGGCGGCGATGTAGCCGTCAGCATTCGAGATGGCTTTGCCTTGGGCGCGTGCTGCCGAAAGGATGTCGGCATAGGTTTGCGATGCGGCGGCGTCAAAAGACAGGATGCGCTCTGCAAACAAGGGCAGGATGCGTTGTTCTAAACCGTGGTGCAGGGTTTCCTTACGTTTGCCCGTGGGTAGGGCCGCTATGCCAAAGCGCAATTCGGCCAGGCTGATGGCGGACAGGTAAAGGGTGGCTATGGATTGTGCGTCGATCCACGCCAAAACACCTGCGTCCGCTGCCAGTTTCAGGGGCTCAGAGATGACGTTGGTGTCGAGCAAGATCATTCAAACCTCATGGGCTCAGCGGGTGTTTTGTCGCGCTCAAGATTCAAGTCAAAGCCGCCAGCTTGTTGGCCAATTTCTGCCAGCAGCGATCCCAGTTGGATGCGCCCCGCTGGGCGTGCGGCTTGTTCCAGAATGGCGCGCACTTCGGCCTCTGTGCTGCGCCCCGCCAATGAGGCGCGCAGTCGCAGGGCTCTGTGGGTTTCTTCGGGCAAGTTGCGGATGGTGATGGATGACATGGCCAAGTCTCCTTGAATTGGCTTGAATGATATCACTTTATTTATTTTGATATCAATTTTTGGGTGTCAATGCATCTCGCCCGCATGCGTGCCCACGCAAAGTCAAAACCGGTCAGGTCCCGCGGGCCTGCGTTTGCAGGGCGTCAGCTGCTCAGCAATTGCACATAGGCTTGGTAACTGAAGTGGCGGTTCTTTTTTTGTCCCGTCTGCTCCGTCACGATGCCCAGCGACTCCAGTGTCTTGACTGCTGCGGTGGCCGTGGGGAAGGTGGTGTTCAGGCGTTCGCAGACTTGGTCGATGGAAAAGATGGGCATCAGTGGCAAGAGCTCAAACAGGCGAAGACTGGCTGGGGTGATTTTTGGGGCCTGCAACAAGCGACGTCTGTCGGTATTGATCAAACTGGCCAGTGCAACAATGCCGCGTTCTGCCGTATCTGCTGCACGGGCAACGCCTTCAAGAAAGAAGGCCACCCATCCCTCCCAGTCGCCCTCTGTGCGGACTGCAGAGAGCCGTTGGTAGTACTCGGATTGATGCTGCTTCAGGTACGCGCTGACGTAGACCAAAGGCTGTGACAGCAAGCCCCATTGCTCCATGAGTGCGGCAATGAGCAAACGCCCAATACGGCCGTTGCCGTCCAGGAATGGGTGAATGGTTTCAAACTGGACGTGGACCAGTCCGATGCGCACCAAGGGGGGCAAGGTGTCGTGTGTGTCTTCTTGGTGAATGAAGCGTTCCAGATCTGCCAGCAGCGACGTGACATGTTCTGGTGGCGCAGGCACAAACACGGCGTTGCCGGGGCGCGTGCCGCCAATCCAGTTCTGAGACTTGCGCAGTTCGCCGGGTTGGCGGCCTGCGCCGCGAGCACCGTCCATGAGCAGACGGTGTGCTTGCCGCATCAGGCGCACGCTCATGGGCAGCCCGTTGGGGTCGCGCAAGGTGTCTTGTGTCCAGCGAAAGGCGCGCAGGTAATTGGTGACTTCTTCGACATCGTCGGTGTTGCTGACCGTCAGCCCCGCTTCTTTGTCAAACAGGTCGATCAGCGTCGCTTGGGTGCCTTCTATCTGGGAGGTGAGGAGGGCTTCTTTGCGAATGGCGCTGTAGAGTAGCCAGTCAATGGACGGCACCAGCCCGGCAACCCCTTGAAGACGCGCCAACGACAGTTCGGCCGTGCGGTTGAGTTCGGCATAGCTGGAGGCGTCGAGTACGGGCGCCGCAGGCGGCAGGGCATGCGGCACGAACGCCCGCACACTCTCCCCAAGGGTGGTGGATGTGACGTATGACCCGGTGACGCGCATGGCAAGTAATTAAAGTCTGCTTGGATACAAGGCCAAACATTAAAGCATTCTTTAATTTGATGCAAGGCTGTGAAAGCAGCCTTACATCGCCGGATAGTCGATGTACCCCTCAGGCCCTGGCGCATAAAAGGTGCTGGAGCTGGCTTTGACCAATGGGGCGTTGGCTATAAGGCGTTGCACCAGGTCGGGGTTGGAGATGAAGGCGCGGCCAAAGGCCACGGCGTCGGCCCTGCCGGATGCGATGGCGTCGATGGCCATGTCGCGGGTGTAGCCGTTGTTGGCGATGTACGCGCCTTTGAAGGTTTGGCGTGCCCAGGCAAAGTCAAAGCCGGTCAGGTCACGCGGGCCACCGGTTGCACCTTCGACAAAGTGGATGAAGGCGATGCCGCGCTGGTTGAGCGCTTCGACCAAGGGGCCGAACACGGCCTGGGGGTTGCTCTCGGCCGAGTCGTTGGCGGGCGAGACGGGCGACAGGCGGATGCCGGTGCGACCTGCACCGATTTCGGCGGCCACAGCGTCGACCACTTCGAGTGCGAAGCGGATGCGGTTTTGGGGTGAACCGCCGTAGCCGTCGGTGCGCAAATTGGTGGTCTCGCGCAAGAACTGGTCGATCAGGTAACCGTTGGCACCGTGGATTTCCACGCCGTCAAAACCGGCGCGCATGGCGTTGGCCGCGCCTTGGCGGTATTGCTGCACCACTTCTTTGATTTCTTCTGCGCTCAGGGCGTGTGGCACGGGGGCGGTCACTTTGCCGTTGCGGCCATAGGCCATCACTTTGGCGGCCACGGCCGAGGGGGCGATGGGCTCAGCGCCGCCCGTCAGGTCGGGGTGCGAGATGCGGCCCACATGCCAGATTTGCGCCACGATCTTGCCGCCCGCTGCGTGCACGGCTTGGGTGATGGGCTTCCAGCCTTCGACCTGCGCGTCCGAGTAAATGCCGGGTGTGGCCATGTAGCCTTTTCCCCCGGGCGAGACCTGCGTGCCCTCGCTGATGATCAGGCCCGCGTTGCTGCGTTGGCGGTAGTACTCGATGTTCATGGCGCTGCCGGGGATGTCGCCAGCGGGCTCGTCGGCGCGGCAGCGGGTCAGCGGCGCCATGACCACGCGGTTGGCCATCTCGATGTCGCCGATGCGGGTGGGTTGGAAGAGTTGGGCAAGGGTGTCGGTCATGGGGGGCAATGCGGTGGGCCAAAAGAGAAGACGGTCATTATGAGTGGAACAGTTCCTTGTGGGAGCCCATAACAACACAGATCTGCCCGAAGCCGTATCGCACTGGGGATAATGGCATTCCTCTTTGAAACCGGACCACACCGTGAGCGCCATCGCCATCATCGACTTTGAAACCACAGGCATTTCGCCGGGCATGGGTGACCGCGCCACCGAGGTGGCGGTGGTGATGTTGGAGGACGGGCAGGTGGTGGACCGTTACCAAAGCCTGATGAACGCCGGGGTGCGGGTGAACAGTTTCATCACCCAACTCACCGGCATCACCAACGAGATGGTGCAGGCCGCGCCCCCGGCCGAGCAGGTGATGCGCGAGGCAGCGCGCTTTGTGGCGGGGCGGCCCATGGTGGCGCACAACGCGGCTTTTGATAAAAAGTTTTGGCAGGCCGAGCTGGCACGTTGCGACCAAGACGGCGCGCACCCCTTTGCCTGCACCTTGCTGCTGTCGCGCCGCCTGTACCCGCAAGCGATCAACCACAAGCTGGGCACGCTGGCGGCGCTGCACCACTTGCCGTCGTCAGGCCGCGCCCACCGGGCCATGGCCGATGCCGAGATGGCGGCGCATTTGTTGGCGCAAATGCAGCACGATCTGAAAACCCGCTTCGGCTGTACGAAAGCCGATCACGCGCTGCTGATGGGCCTGCAACGCACCAGTCGGCACATGGTGGGGCCGTATTTGAAAGCGCGGGCGGGAGGCTGAATAAAAGCGCAAACCAAGTCGCATTTAAATCCGCATTTAAAGTCGCAAAAAGTTCTGAAAAAACAGAGAAAAAATCATGTGTGACAGGGGTTTGCGCTGTTTTTCAAAGTCGCAAAAACAGCCGCAAAGTTAGTCGCAAAAATGATCAGCTCATGTCTGTCAGGATCGCGACAAGCCCCTGGGGTTTGAGTTTGCGCTGTGTCACGCAGGTAACTGAATCCGTGCTGGTGGGTAAGAGTCCTAGGGTTTTCCCTTGCGGGCGTGTGGGTGTCGGGTGACTTACTAATTTGCGCAGCATCAACACGATGATTGCGAAGAAATGACCCACCCCATTCAGGAGACCCACAAGATGTTGAAGACGAACAAACGTGCATTGCTCAAGGCCGTCGGCGCTGTAGCCATGGTGGCTGGCCTTTCTGCTGCCCCCGCATGGGCGCAGGCCCCGATCGTCCTGAAAATGGCGCACGTTTACAACCCCGGCAACATCTGGTTTGAGACCGCTGAGGCCTATGCCAAAGCGGTTGAGACGCGCTCGGGTGGCAAGGTGAAGATCCAAATCGCGGCCAGCGGATCAACCGGCGATTGGCCTGCCTCGATCGAGGGCCTGAAGATCGGCACCAACGACATCGTGCTGCAGTCCATCGGTACGCTCGACCGTTACAACGTGCTGCCAGGCCTAGAGGCTTATCCTTATCTGGTGCGCGATGTCGATCACTTCAAGAAGGTTTACTACGGCCCTGTGGGTGCAGAGTTCATGGAAGAAGTTGCCAAAAAGACTTCTTTCCGCATCATCGGTGCGGGCTACCGTGGCGCACGCTGGCTCAGCTCCAACAAGCCTGTGGCATCGGTGGCCGACATCAAGGGCTTGAAGCTGCGCGTGCCGCCGTTGAAGATGTACCGCATGACTTGGGAGTTGCTGGGTGCCAGCCCGGTGCCCATGGGTATGGCCGAGATGTTCACTTCCATGCAGCAGGGCATGGTTGACGGGCAGGAAAACCCGCTGGAGATCATCGACACGATGAAGTACTACGAAGTGCAGAAGTACGCCATCGACACGCGCCATGTGATTGGCGCCATGACCTGGATTTATTCGGATGCACGTTTTAAGCGTCTGCCCGCTGACGTGCAGAAACTCCTGAAAGACGAAGGCGAGCGTGTGATGCTGGAGGCGACCGACACCATGGTGTCGACAGAAGGCGCCTTACGTAAGAAGCTCGAAGGCCACGGCATGAAGTTCAACGCCATTGACACCGTGGCCATGAAAGCCCGCGTGGCCGACATTGGCAAGGAGTTCCCTGACTTGGCACCTTGGGCCATCAAGTTCGCGAACGTCAAGTGAGCGACCGAGCCTCTGAAACTGGGGCGCCGAAGGGCTTGTCCCGGTTGGCCATTGCCTGGGCCGTGCGCATCGAAAAAACCCTCGACATCTTGTTGGGACTGATGCTTCTGGCCTTGGCCTTGTCGTTGTTTTACCAAGTGTTTGGCCGGTATGTCATCGGTAAAGCGCCTGGGTGGACCGAAGAGGTTGCCCGCATGCTGGTGGCCTGGATGGCCATGCTTGGGGCTGCCGCCTGCCTGCGTGATGGAGGGCACATTGCTGTGGGGGCATTGGTTAACGCCGTGCCTCCACCTGTGCGCAGTTGGCTGCTGGTTGTTCGGGATTTGTGCATCATGACCACAGCCGCCGTGCTGGGTTGGTCGGGCGCACGTTTTGCCGACATGAACGCGACGCAAGACTCCCCTGCACTGGAAATTTCCATGGCCATCCCTTATTCGGCGATGGGCATTGGTGCGGTGTTGCTGGCGCTGATGCTCGCCTTGGCCCGCATGGGGGGTGAGACACCGCCAGTCGACTCGCTGTCCCCAACCGATTGAGAATCCCATGACGATGCTTGGTGTGCTGTTGCTGTCCTTGACAGTGCTGTTGCTTTTGGCGGTACCGGTTGCTTTTGCACTGGTGCTGTCGGCCACGATTGCGGTGGTGTTTGTCGGTGACATTGATCTGATGATCGTTCCCCAGCAAATTTACCAAGGGCTGGACAGCTTTTTACTGCTGGCGATACCGTTGTTTTTGCTGGCCGGGGAGCTCATGTCGCAAGGCGGCATGACCGACCGTTTGCTCGGTTTTTGCAATGCCGTGTTTGGCCGTTTTCGTGGCGGCTTGGCCATGACCAACGTGGCTTCGGCCACCTTGATGTCGGGCATTTCGGGCTCGGCCATTGCCGACACTTCGGCGCTGGGCAAGGTGTTGATCCCGGCCATGATTAAGGCGGGTTATGGGCGGGGCTTTTCTGCTGCGCTGACGGCGGCGGCCAACGTGGTGGGGCCGATCATTCCGCCTTCCATCACGTTTTTGATGATCAGCGTGTTGACCAATTTGTCACCGCTCAAGCTGTTTATGGCCGCGGTGATTCCGGGCGTGCTGTACGCCAGCGCGATCATGCTGGTGGCGGTGGTGATCAGCAGGCGCCGTGGCTATCCGGCGGCGGCGGTGGTGAATTTGCCCGGGATCTTTCGTGAATTCAAGCTGGCCTTTTGGGCATTGGCGATGCCGGTCTTTTTGATCGTGGGCATCCGCACAGGCATCTTCAACGTGACCGAGTCGTCTGCGGTGGCGGTGGTGTATGCGCTGATGGTGGGTCTTTTCATTCACCGCGAACTGAATTGGCGCAAGATTTGGCTGGCGCTGGTGAGCTCGGCGCGCGGCACGGCGGTGATCATGATCATTTTGGGCGGGGCGCAGGTGGTGTCGTGGTTCTTGGCGTATGAGCAAGCACCCCAGCGCATTGCCGAATGGATGCTCGGCTCCATCGGCAGCCCCATTGTGTTTTTACTGCTGGTCAACGTGCTGCTGCTGTTGGTGGGCACCTTCATGGAAAACGGCCCGTCTTTGGTGTTACTGTGCCCAGTGCTGTACCCGGTGGCGGCCAAGTTCGGCATTGACCCTTACCATTTTTCGATGATCGTGGGCATCAATTTGCTGATCGGTTTGATCACGCCGCCGGTGGCCATCAGCCTGTCGATTGGCGCACTCATTGCGGGGGCGCGGTCGGACGAGGTCAATCGGGAAGTGTTGCCATTTCTGGCCGCCGCCATCGGTGTTGTGCTTTTGATCACCTTTGTGCCTGCGGTGTCCTTGTGGTTGCCATCCGTGATCGGTGGGCGCTAACAAAGGCCCGCTGGCTGTCTTATTTCTCAGGAGTTGAGACATGACTCGTCGTTTTGATGGCCGTGTGGCTGTGGTGTGCGGTGCTGGTGCGGTTGGACCCGGTTGGGGCAACGGCAAAGCGGCGGCGGTGCAATACGCGCGTGATGGGGCGGCGATTGCGGCCATCGACATCGATTTGCCGTCGGCGCAGGCCACGGTGGACCTGATCGTCGCCGAAGGCGGCACGGCGGTGGCCTGGCGCTGCGATGTGACGAAGCGCGACGAAGTGAACGCGGTCATGGCAGAGATCGTGGCGCATTTTGGGCGCATTGATGTGCTGCACAACAACGTGGGTTTGCCTGCCATGGGCACCATGGAAACACTCAACGAGGGGGAGTGGGACCACGCGATGGATGTGAACCTCAAAAGTGTCTTCCTGACCTGTCAGGCGGTGTTGCCCGTCATGGTGCGGCAGGGCAAGGGCGCGATTGTCAACATCTCATCGTTGGCGGCCATCCGTTACACCGGCTACCCCTATCCGGCGTATTACGCCAGCAAGGCGGCAGTGAACCACCTGACCGCGTCGATGGCGCTCGAATACGCGCGCAAGGGCATCCGGGTCAACGCGATCATGCCGGGCATGATGGACACGCCCCACATTTACAAAGCCATTGCAGGCCAATACGCCTCGCACGAAGAGATGGTGGAAAAGCGCAACGCCATGTGCCCCACCGGCCGCATGGGCACGGGCTGGGACATTGCCAAGGCAGCCGCCTTTTTGGCGTCCGACGAAGCCCAGTACATCACTGGGCAATGCCTGGCCGTGGATGGCGGGTTCTCGATCCGGGCCTGAACCGCGAGCGCGTTCAAACCAAACCCAGCGGCAAAGCCGTTTTGTCGCGCACGGCCACGCGCAACAGGTAGTCGCTGTTGCGCAGGCAGGGCCATGGCACTGCCGGTATTCAGTGTGCCGGTGTTCACCAAATCCTGTGGGGGGCATTCAAGCGCCATAATTGCAAGCATGAACAGCAAGCAGATCAAAACACTCGTTGCCATTTTTGCAAAGCCAACAACGGCAAACCTTGAATGGGCGCGCATTGAATCGCTGCTGATGGCTGTGGGGTGCGCAGTGATCGAGGGCAACGGATCGCGCGTGAAGTTTTGCCATGGCTCGACGGTCGCCAGTTTTCACCGCCCCCACCCAGCCAAAGAGGCCAAGGCCTACCAAGTCGACGATGCCCGAAATTTTCTGATATTGATAGGAGTCACACCATGAGCACCATGACATTCAAAGGCTACACGGCCCGCATCGAGATTGACGCTCGCGACAACATTCTCGTTGGGCGCTTGCTGGGGCTGCGCGACGTGGTGGGCTTTCACGCCAACGATGTGGTTGGTTTGCGCACAGCGTTTGAAGAAGCCGTTGACGATTACATCGATGCCTGCGCAAAAATCGGCAAAACACCAGAAAAGCCCGCCAGCGGTAAGCTGATGCTGAGGGTTGCGCCCGAGGTGCACAGCGCAGCACTGATCGCGGCTCAAGCCAGCGGTGTGAGCTTGAACCAGTGGGCTGGCAAGGTCTTGCAACAGGCTGCAGCGCAAAGATGAAGTGGGGTGCTGCCCGCGTGCTTTGAGGCCGAGGCGCAGGACTGTAAGCCCCTTACCCCAAACCCAGCGGCAAAGCCGTTTTGTACCGTACCTGCTTTAGCGCAAAGCTAGAGCGAATTTTTTCTACCCCCGGGATCGGTGAGAGCTGCTCCAGAATGAAGCGCTCCAGCGCAGCCATGTCGCGCACGGCCACGCGCAGCAGGTAGTCGCTGTCCCCGGTCATCAAATAGCACTCCATCACCTCGTCGTGCCGCGCGATGTGCGCTTCAAAGTCTGCCAAGGTGGCTTTGCTTTGGGTCTTGAGGCTGATGGAGATGAACACCGTCAGGCCCAGCCCCAGCGCCGCCGCACTGGCCAGCGCCACATAGCGTTGAATCACGCCGTTGCTCTCCAAAGCCTTAACGCGGGCTAGGCACGGCGAGGGCGACAGGCCGATGCGTTTGGCCAGCGTCACGTTGGACAGTGCACCGTCGCGCTGCAGCTCGTCCAGTATCTTCAAATCCACGTTGTCCAGAATCATGTGCTGAACCTTTCATATTTTCAGCATATTGTGCTTTAAATGCAGGTCTGAGGGGTGTAAATACGCAGCACATGCGCCACGCTGCCCGGTACAGTCAAATGCATGAACGCACCATTTGAACCCTTGCTCCGCACCCTGATGAACACAGGCGACATCGACCCCGAAGAAACCGCCGAATGGCGCGAGGCCTTGCTGGCGCTGATTGGCACCCAAGGCCCAGAGCGTGCCCGGCAAATTCTGGACGAGCTGGCCATCGTGGCGCGCCAGCAGCGCACCGGCTGGCAGCCTGAGCTGAACACGCCGTACATGAACACCATTGCGGTCGATGACCAGCCGGTGTTCCCGGGCGACTTGGCCACCGAAGAGCGCTTGGTGGCCATCATGCGTTGGAACGCGCTGGCCATGGTGGTGCGCGCCAACCAGGCTTATGGCGAGTTGGGCGGGCACATCGCCAGTTACGCCAGCGTGGCCGATTTGTTCGAGACCGGCTTTCACCACTTCTTCCATGCGCGCACCGAGCAACACAAGGGTGACTTGGTGTTCTTCCAGCCGCACAGCGCGCCCGGCGTCTACGCCCGCGCTTTTCTGGAAGGGCGCCTCTCCGAAGCCGACTTGCTGCATTACCGCCAAGAGATCACCGCGCCCGACAGCGGCGCGCGCGGGTTGTCGAGCTATCCACACCCTTGGCTGATGCCTGACTTTTGGCAGTTCCCCACCGGCTCGATGGGCCTGGGGCCGATCAGCTCGATCTACCACGCGCGCTTCATGCGCTACCTGACGCACCGCCAGCTGCAAGACTGCAGCGCCCGCAAGGTGTGGGGCGTGTTTGGCGACGGCGAGATGGACGAGCCCGAGAGCATGAGCGCGCTGACCTTGGCCGCCCGCGAAAAACTCGACAACCTGGTGTGGGTGGTCAACTGCAATTTGCAACGCTTGGATGGCCCGGTGCGCGGCAACGGCCGCATCATCGACGAGCTGGAAAAGCTGTTTGCCGGCGCGGGCTGGAACGTCATCAAACTGGTCTGGGGCAGCGACTGGGACGGCTTGCTGGCGCGTGACACCACGGGCGCTTTGCTGCGCGCTTTTGCCAACACGGTCGACGGTCAGATGCAGACCTTTGCGGCCAAGGACGGGCGCTACAACCGCGACAACTTCTTTGGCCAAAACGAAGAACTGGCGCGGCTGGCGCAGGGCATGACCGACGAGCAGATCGACCGGCTCAAGCGCGGCGGGCACGACATCGTGAAAATCCACGCGGCCTATGCCGCTGCGGCGGCGCACCGCGGCCAGCCCACGGTGATCTTGGCGCACACCAAAAAAGGCTTTGGCATGGGCAGCGCAGGCCAAGGCAAGATGACCACGCACAGCCAAAAGAAGTTCGACGAGCAAGACCTCATCGACTACCGCAACCGCTTTGACCTGCCGTTGAGCGACGAGCAGGCCAAGGGCTTGGCGTTTTACAAACCCGCCGACGACAGCGCCGAGATGCGCTACCTGCGCGAGCACCGCGCGCATTTGGGCGGCAGCTTGCCCAAACGCGAGACAACCTGCGACCGCTTGCCCGTGCCCGCTCTCGCCAGTTACGGGCAGTTTGCGCTGCAGGCCGACGGCAAAGAGATGAGCACCACCATGGCCTTTGTGCGCATGTTGGGCAACCTGCTCAAAGACAGCACCTTGGGCCCGCGCATCGTGCCCAT
Organism: Limnohabitans sp. Rim8; assembly: GCA_945897795.1. Classification (GTDB taxonomy): domain Bacteria; phylum Pseudomonadota; class Gammaproteobacteria; order Burkholderiales; family Burkholderiaceae_C; genus Limnohabitans_A. The sequence goes on from CAMDFT010000014.1 coordinate 16,457, forward strand.
CGTGGCCGACGAGGCGCGCACCTTCGGCATGGCCAACCTGTTCAAGCAGGTGGGCATTTACAGCAGCGTGGGCCAGCGCTATGCTCCAGAAGACATCGGCTCGGTGCTGAGCTACCGCGAAGCCACCGACGGTCAGATTTTGGAAGAAGGCATCAGCGAAGCGGGCGCGATTGCCAGCTGGACGGCAGCGGCCACCAGCTACAGCGTGCACGGCCTGGCCATGCTGCCCTTCTACATTTATTACTCGATGTTCGGATTCCAGCGCGTGGGCGACGCCATCTGGGCTGCGGCCGACCAGCGTGCAAGGGGCTTTTTGCTGGGCGCCACTTCGGGCCGCACCACCTTGGGCGGCGAGGGCCTGCAGCACCAGGACGGCAGCAGCCACTTGGTCGCGGCCACCATCCCCAACTGCAAGGCCTACGACCCGGCGTTTGCGGGCGAACTGGCGGTGATTCTGGACGCGGGTATGCGCGAGATGGTCGAGCAGCAGGCCGACGTGTTTTATTACGTCACCCTGATGAACGAGAACTATGCCCAGCCGGATTTGCCTGCGGGGGTGGAGGCCGATGTGCTGCGCGGAGGCTATCGATTTGGCGTGTACGGCCCAAGCGATGCCGCCCAGCGCGTGACCTTGCTCGGCTCAGGTGCGATCCTGACCGAAGTGGTCAAAGCCGCGCAGCAATTGGCAGCCCAAGGCGTGGGCGTGGAGGTGCTGAGCATCACCAGTTGGAGCGAGTTGGCGCGCGACGGCATGGCGCAAGAGGCGCTTGGCACTTTCAGCGCGGGTCACTTGGCGCAACTGCTGAACGCCACCCAAGGCCCAGTGATCGCCGCGACCGACTATGTGCGCGCCGTGCCCGAGAGCGTGCGCGCCTTCGTGCCCGAAGGCCGCCGCTACACCACGCTGGGCACCGACGGCTTTGGCCGCAGCGACACGCGGGCCGCGCTGCGCCGCTTCTTTGCGGTGGACGCGGACAGCATCGCGCAGGCGGCGATGAGGGCATTGGCTGCTTGACTCTGCATTGAGCGCAGTGCGCTGAGGCCCCAATTCGGCATCTGTTCGCACCGTATCGATCAGTCCAACTCTCCGCAATCAAGTCAGGACTAATTCTTGGTTGACGCGTGGTGTCAATAATGGCACCATATTAGCCATGGCACAAATCGAAAAAATACTGGAGATGATGCGACGGGAACCGGGCAATGTCAGTTTCAATGACTTCAAGAAGGTGTGTGTGTCCTACTTCGGCAAGCCCAGGCAAGACGGAAGCAGCCACGCCATTTTCAAGACGCCTTGGCCAGGCGATCCACGCGTCAACATCCAGAACGCCAAAGGCAAGGCAAAGCCTTATCAAGTCAGACAAGCGCTTCAAGCGATTGAAAAATTAGGCAACCCATCATGAACATTCAACACTACACCTACCGCGTCACATGGTCGCCAGAAGATGGCGAACATGTGGGCTTGTGCACCGAGTTTGCTTCTCTGAGCTGGTTGGCAAAAACGCCCGAAGCTGCGCTCAAAGGCATCCAAAAGTTAGTGGGCGAGGTCGTCGCCGACATGCTGTCGAATGGCGAGTCCGTCCCCGTGGCGTTGGCTGACAAAAGCTACAGCGGTGAGTTCCGTGTTCGCATTCCGCCGCTTGTTCATCGCAATCTGGCACTGTTGGCAGCCGAGCAGGGCGTCAGCCTGAACCGCCTGGCCAGCGCAAAGTTGTCGGCCTGAACAAGCCAGGAGCTGTCCGCCATGAAGTTCAAAAACATTGCAGGGGTCGCACTGGCCGCCATCTTGGGCGCGGGTGCCTTGGGTTGGCAAAGCCTGGACAAGGAAACCCGGGGGTTCTTGGCGGCGTTCCCCACCAACACCGATATCCTTTTTTGGCGCACATCGCAGCGCGATGCGGCATTTCGGGCGCTGGATCGCTTGCCTTTTTTGGCCAAGCACCGCGTGGTGCCTGCGGGCGGTACGCCGTCTGTTTTACCCCCCGGCCCGCCGCTGGCGCTGCCCCTGGACATCGATGCCTACATGCAAGGACAACGCAGTGCGGCGCTCATGGTGCTGCACAACGGGCAGGTGCGGCTCGAGCGCTTCGGGCTCGACTTCGACAGCGAAGGCCGTTGGACCAGTTTTTCTGTGGCCAAGTCTTTGACCTCGACCCTGGTGGGCATGGCCGTGCGCGATGGCTACATCAAAAGCATGGACGACAAGGTCAGCGATTACATTGCCGAAATGAAGGGCTCGGCCTACGACGACGTCAGCATCCGGCAGTTGCTGACCATGACCTCGGGTGTGGCCTGGAACGAAAACTACGACGACCCGAAATCCGACGTGGCCCAGTTCAACAACCACAAGCCCAAGGACGGCGAGGACGCTGTGGTGAGTTACCTGCGCCAGCTGCCGCGCGCCGTGCCCGCCGGGACCCGCTGGCTGTACAGCACGGGCGAGACCAATTTGGTGGGCGTGCTCGTTGCGCGGGCCACGAAAAAAACATTGTCGGAATACTTGTCTAAAAAAGTCTGGCGGCCCGCCGGCATGGCGCAGCAGGCCACTTGGATTCTGAGCAAAACCGGGCAAGAGATCAGCGGCTGCTGCCTGCAAGCGGCCACGCAAGACTTTGCCCGTTTTGGGCAGTTCATCTTGAACGGCGCGCAGATCAACGGCCAGCCCACCTTGCCCGAAGGCTGGTTGTCAGAAGCCACCACCTCGCGCACCGGCATCGGCCAGCCTGGGCGCGGCTACGGCTACCAGTGGTGGACCTATGACAACGGCAGCTTTGCCGCCCGTGGCATCTTCGGCCAGGGCATCTTCATTGACCCGGCGCGCAAGCTCGTGATTGCCTCCAACGCCAACTGGGGCAACAACGCCACCGACCCGACGGCCATGGCCGCTCGGGAAGCGTTTTACGTGGCGGTGCAGCTGGCCGTGGATGCCGAAGTGGCTGCGGCTGCAGCCAAGCGTTAGTTGGGGGCTTTCAAACACAAACGCTCAGGCTCGCGCAGCACCAAGCCTGCGTCCACCATGTCGGCCAGGGCGCGGTAGAGCGCTTCGTGGCTCACGCCCAGTTCGGCCGCCAGCGATTTGTAGCCCGCCGTCACCGCGCAGCAACCGCCCTTGCCTTCGGTCTCCAGCCAATGCAAAACACGCGCTTGTACGCCCTTGAGGTTCAGGCGTTCGCACTGCAAGCGCAAGCGGCGCACCTCTTGGTTGAGCATGCCGATCCAGCGCAGGGCAAAGGCCGGGTCGTCGCTGAGTGCTTGCAAAAGCGCAGGCACGGGCACGCGGGTGATGCGTGCATCGACCACCACCACCGCGTCGCAGTGGTAGCGCGGCGATTGCAGGCTGGCCTCGCTCACAAAGCCCTGGTGCGTGCGCTGCAACACCACGCTGGCGCCGTTGGCCGTGCCGCGCTCGAGCACCACTTGGCCCGTGTGCACCCAAAACAAATGGCGCGGCCGCTGGCCTGTGGCAAACAGACGTTCGCCCTTACGCAACTGCAGCGCCTCGCAGTCGGCCATGAGAGCCGGGGTCAACAGGTCAAGCAAGCGCTGGTCTGGGGCAGTGGTGTTCATGTGATTCAAATCATATGAGAAAGCGCTGCAGCGCCACATACTGCCCGCATGAAAACCCCATTTTTTGCCTTTGGCCAGACCCTGCCCGAATACGCGGTGCCCGTGTTCAACGAACGTGCGGTGCGTGCCAGCGCCGGTATTTTGTTTGTTGTGGCCTTTGCCGCGTTTGCACAGGCCCTGCTGCTGGGCCAATTCAAAACTACGCAGGTGTTTGTGGTGGCCTTTGTGATCGAGTTCGGCATCCGTTTGTTCGTCAACCCGCGCTGGGCCCCGGCCATGATCCTCGGCCAGTGGGTTGTGCGCGGACAAGAGCCCGAATATGTGGGCGCGCCACAAAAGCGCTTTGCCTGGGGCATTGGCTTGGCGTTGGGCCTGTGGATGGTGTATTTGCTGGTGATCGAGCGCAGCATCGGGCCGATCAACATGCTGGTGTGTGGCGCTTGTTTGTTGCTGATGTTTTTTGAAACCGCGTTCGGCATTTGCATCGGTTGCAAGCTGCACGATTGGCTGCGCCCCGCACAGGCCCAACTGTGCCCCGGCGGCACCTGCCGCTACACACCGCCAGCTGGTGCGGGTGGGCACTGGGGCCAAGCCTTGGTGCTGGTGGGTTTTGTGGCGGTCATGGTGGCGGTAGCGGGCTGGGTCATGCAAGGCCCCGACTTGCGCGGCATGCACCACCCCGCCCTGCACGGCGCACCCAACCCACCCACGGGCAGCGAAGCAGAACGCTGCCGCGTGCCCGATTTCGCCAAGGCCATGGGCCACGAGACCATCTGGAAACAACACAACGGCTGTCTTTGAAAGGGCCCCACCATGAACACCACTTTGACTTTTGACGTCGAGAACATCAAATGCGGCGGCTGTGAAAACTCCATCCGCAAAGGCCTCGCCAGCATCTCGGGCGTGAGCGAGGTGCAGATCGACCGCGATCAGCAGCGCATCACGCTGCTGGCCCAAGAAGCCGAGCGCAGCGCCATCTCCGACAAACTGCGCAGCATGGGCTACCCCGAACAAGGTTCGGTGGCCGGTTTTCAGTCGGGTTTGGCGCAGGCCAAGTCGATGGTGAGCTGCGCGATTGGCAAAGTGAGCGCATAAAGCGGTTGAGGTGCTCAATGCGCCATTTCCAGTCTGCCTGTTGGAGAGGGATGAAAACGAGCGGTGAATGATGGGGCCTGCCCCACAAGCGGCTGGGGTTGCCATAATTGGCCACTCACCCCATTGAGCTCCACTGTCCCTCACTAACCCCAATCCACCGGAGTGCCCCCATGCTCGACCCGCAAGCCCAAGCCCTGATGACTTTGTTGAGCGAAAAGGGCATTCCCCCGGTCTACACGCAAACGCCGGTGGAGGCGCGGGCCTCTTACCTGGCAAGGCGTTCCATCACCCAGTCCGAGGCCCCCGAGGTAGGGCATGTGCAAGACCTGCATTTCACTCATTCGGGCGTGGACATTGCGGTGCGGGTGTACCACCCAGCCGGAGCCAATCAGGCCATGCCCGCCTTGGTTTACTTGCACGGCGGGGGCTGGACGGTGGGTGACCTGGACACGCACGATGTGTTGTGCCGCTCGCTGTGCCAGCAAGCCGGTGGCGTGGTCGTGGCTGTGGATTACCGCATGGGGCCGGAGCACAAGTTTCCGGCCGCCTACGAAGATGCGGTGGCGGCCTGGCAGTGGGTCGCTTCGCAAGCGCAGGCCTTGGGCATTGACCCTGCACGCATCGCCATCGGCGGCGACAGCGCGGGGGGCAATTTGGCCGCTGCGGCCTGCCTGGGTTTGCGCGACCTGGGCCTGAAGCCGGTCATGCAGTTGTTGATTTACCCCAGTACGCTGATGGCCCCCGACACGGCTTCGTACCAAGCCAATGGCCAAGGTTATATGCTCACCCGTGAATCCATGGCCTGGTATTCGGGCAACTACCTGCGTGGCCCGCAAGACGCCCAAGACTGGCGCGCCTCGCCGCAGCTGGCCACAAGCCATGCGAACTTGCCGCCAGCCTTCGTGTTGACAGCGGGGTTTGACCCTTTGCGCGACGAGGGCCTGATGTACGCCGACGCCCTGAGCCGGGCGGGCGTTTCATCGCAATACATCTGCTTTGAACGGCAGATCCACGGCTTCATCACCATGGGGCGGGTGTTGCAAGAGGCCAACACGGCGGTGGCCTTGTGCGCCCACGCGCTGCGCACGGCTTGGAAGTAGGGCTGATCAGGCCTGATCAGCCTTGCACCACGGCCAGATAAGCCTGGCGTGTTTCGGGGCTGACGGCGTCCAGCGCTTGTTCGTAGCGGGTTTGGTGCTGGGTCACCATGCGGGCCGAGGCGATGGTCTTGGAGCGGCAAAACCAGTGGCAGCTGTGCTGCATCAAGAACATCTCGCCCATCATGCGAAACGAGCGATCTTTGGTGGACAGGCCGTGCAGGTTGTTCACCGCCCGCTCAATGCCTTGGGCGTGCACTTCCAACATGCGGCGCATGTCAAACGTGGCTTTGGGCGAGAGTTGGTCGATGTAGGGCAGCGCCACTTTGAAGCCACGCGCCACGGGCGCGGGCAGCTTGGCAAACTCGCGCGCCAGGTTTTGGAACTCGTGGGCCATCTGTTGCTCGGCCTGTTCTTGCAGTTGCATGATTTGCTGCTGCCGCGCCAAGTCAGACTCGCCCAGCGCCCGCATGTAGGCGCCCGTGAGTTGGGCCATGTTTTTTTCGATCTGAAAAGGGCGCAATTGCTCGGCCAGCAAAGCGGTGCGTTTGCGCTGGCCCTGGAGGTTGAGCCAGTGGATGCCCAGGGCCAAAATGAAGAGCAGGCTGATGAATTCCATACATGCAAGGTGAGGGGGCCGGATTGGCCGAACCATCAAGTGTAGTGAGCCCGGCGCAGGGGCCGCTCAAAAACCTTGCCTCGCCCATGGATCGATGAGCATCAGCGTGGCTGCGCACGCCAGCGCACCAATTGGAGAGCGGACTCTAAAGTTCGGGTTTCCACTTGCCATGGCCACCCCATGCTGTTCCAATTGCTGCAGTGCAACAAAACTTCCCAAAGGAAAAAATCATGAACTTCAACGCTGAACAATTCACTGCCACCCAACAAGCCAACATGAACGCAGCCGCTGGTCTGTCGCAATCGGCTTTCGCCAGCTTCGAGCGCTTGGTCGAGCTGAACATGGCCGCTGGCAAAGCCGCTGTGGGCGAGTCTTTCGTCAACATGCAAGCCCTGATGGCCGCCAAGTCGCCTCAAGACCTGATGGCTGTGCAAGCCGCTCTGGTGCAGCCTGCCTTCGAAAAGTCGGTCTCTTACGGCCGTCACATCGCTGACATCGCCAACAGCACCGGTGCTCAGTTCACCAAGGCCGTCGAAAGCAAAATGGCCGAGTCCGAGCAAGCCGTCAAAAGCTTGGTTGAAACCAGCCTGAAGAACGCGCCTGCCGGTTCTGACGCCGCCGTGGCCGTGATCAAGACCGCCTTCGAAGCCAGCCAAACTGCTGCCGAGACCCTGAAAAAAGTGGCCAAGCAAGCTGCTGACAGCGCCGAAGCCAGCATGAAGGCCGCCACGGTCCAAGCCGAAGCTTCGGTCAAGGCCGCTTTGAGCAAGTCCAAAGCCAAGGCTTGAGCTTTGACTTCATGAGCCGGCCCTGAACACAGGGGCGGTTACCTACAATCTGGGTGTCTTCGGACACCCTTTTTGTTTTGGATTGCCCTTATGTCACCAGTTCTCACGCCAGCTTCTGTTCCCGTTTTGCACATCGAAAGTGGTGTGGCCACCATCACCCTGAACCGCCCGGCCCAGCGCAACCGGCTGGAAAACGGTGACCTGACGGCCTTATTGGCGCACTTTGACGTTGTGAACCTCGACCCCGAGGTGCGCGTGATGGTGCTGACGGCCAACACGGCAGGGCAGCCCCGGCCTGTGTTTTGCGCCGGCTTCGACATCGGCGGCTTTGACGAGTCCGGGCATGGTGCGCCCCTGTTTGAAGAAATTCCTGATGCCCTGGCTGCCATGCGTCCCGTGACCATTTGCGGGCTGAACGGCAGCGTGTACGGCGGCGCGACCGATGTGGTGTTGGCTTGCGACCTGCGCATCGGCTTGCAAGGCATCGAGTGGCGAATGCCTGCCACCGCGTTGGGTTTGCACTATTACCCCAGCGGCTTGCAGCGTTATGTCAGCCGTTTCGGCCTGGCCGCCACCAAGAGGGCTTTTTTGACGGCGCGGCCGTTTACCGACCGGCAACTCGATGCCCTGGGCCTGTTCGAGGCCCTGGTCAGCGCTGACGACTGGGCAGCCACCCAGCAGGCCTTGGTGCGCGACCTTTTGGCGCTGGCCCCCCTGGCCTTGCAAGACACCAAGCAATCGATTCGCGAAATTGAGGCTGGACTGGGCGACGTGACCCGCATGCGCGAGCGCGCACAGCGCGCCAGCCAAAGTGCCGACTTTGCCGAAGGCCGAGCGGCCTTCGCCCAGCGCCGCACGCCGGTTTTTACCGGCCGCTGATCGGCTGCCGCACCTGTGCCGGGCCTGCGCCCGTGCCCATGCCGCCCTTTCATGCCTGTGCGCCGCGCTATCAAGTTGGGCGCTTTGCGACCGATACAGTCTGTGGAATGTCTTTTTTCTGTGGACGGGCGCGCGATGAGAACAAGTGTTGGTTGGGCTGGGTTGCTGTGGCTGTGTGCTGCGCCTTGGGCATGGGCGGGCCAGTACGTGCTGCAGGCCGGACAGACCCAGACCGTGCCGGTGGCGGCTCGGGTGGTCAATGGCGAGACCCGCTGCAATTTGCGCATCAGCGTCCCCGGTCAGACCGATGTGGAACGTGTGGTGCAAGCCCCGTTCTTTGACACGGCCATGGCCATCACACCGCTGAATGAAGAGTCCGTCACGGTGCGTTGGCAAGGCCAGTCCCGTCGCATCAATGACCAGGTGGTCAATGGCTGCCCCACACAAGGCGAAACCCGCTTCAAGGTGGTCAGCAGCAACGCCTTGACCCGGGCCGTATGGGCCGGCATGCAGGCGCAATTGGCACCCGCCAAGGCCGAGTGCGTGCGTACCGCTTTCGAGCTGGACCGGGTGCGGCCCGAGTGGTTTGACTTCAATGACCCGCAGCCCAGCGGTGAGGACGCCAGAATTGACCGGGCTTTTGCCCAATGCGAGGCTTTTGTGGCGCGGCCCAAAGCCTGGGGCACGCAAAGCCCGCAAAACCATGCCTGCACCGTCGCGGGCGTCAAAACCCGTTGTGAAGGCTTTTTTACGGCCAGCGAGAACGGCAAGGTGCAGACGATTTCGCGCGAAGCCGCCATTCAAAAGCAATTGCAGAATTTGCCCTGGAGCTCCGGGGTGCGCGAGATCGCATCGGTCAGGACCACGCGCATCCAGCAGGAAAAAGACCGCGTGGCCCGCGAGGCCGCTGAAGATGCGGCCAATCGGCAGGCCATCGAAGACGCCCGGCTGAAGGCCGAGCGACAAGCTCAAGAGGCCAAGGCGGCAGAGCAGCGTGCGCTGCAAGACAAGATCGCGGCCTTGAAGGTGCAAATTGCCGAAGAAAAAGCGCTGGCCGCGCAAGAGAAAAATTGGGTCTTCAAGCAGATCGACAAGATCAAAGGCGTGCCAGCGCCCGATGCCAAGCCGCAAGAAACGCCCCAACCCACCAGTCCGGCTGCGCCTGTGGCACCTGCAGCCGCCGCCGTGCCTGCAGCACCTGCAGCAGTGGCGCCTGCTGCGGCACCAGCCCAAGCGAGCCCAGCGGCAACGCTGCCACCGCCGACGGCGGCACCAGCCACTGCGCCCGCCCCGGCCCCCAACCCTGCAGCCAGGTCTTTGCCACCCCTGCCGCCGACCTGACGTGGCGAGGGGGGCTGTGCTGGTAACTCAAGCGACCGGCGAGAATGCGCATTGCCCCTAAGATGACCGGGTGATTCACCCCTTCAAAAGCGCAGCGGCATGAAACCGCGCAAGCCTTGGTCCCCATCCCGCCAGTGGTCGCTTGCGCAGCACCGCAGCAGGCGGGCCTTTGACGCCTTGCCGGCGGCCGTTCGGGGCATGGTCTGGATGGTGGTGGGTGGGCTGCTGTTTTCTTTCCTCAACACCATCGCCCGTGAGCTGACGCTGCAACTGGACGTTTACCAATCGCAGTTCTTGCGTTACTTGTTTGGCTTGTTGTTCATCTTGCCTTGGGTTTGGCGCGATGGCTGGCGGGCTTATATGCCGGTGAACATGGTGGGCCAGTTCTGGCGCGGCGGGGTGCACACGCTGGGGCTGGTGTTGTGGTTCACGGCCTTGCCCAAGATTCCGCTGGCCGACATTACCGCGATTGGTTTTACCGGTCCGATCTTCATCATGATCGGCGCGGCCTGGTTTTTGGGCGAGCCGATGCGCCGGGACCGCTGGATCGCCGCCATCATCGGTTTTGCGGGTGTGCTGGTGGTGGTCTTGCCCAAGATGTCGGGTGAGGGGGGCTGGTTCAATCTGGTCATGTTGGCTTCGTCGCCGGTGTTTGCGGCGTCCTTCCTGATCACCAAAGCCTTGACCCGCTACGAAAAAGCGGGCGTGATTGTGCTGTGGCAAGCCCTGACGGTCACGATCTTGAGCTTGCCGATGGCGCTGCCCAACTGGCAAGCGCCCACCCTGATGCAGTGGATCGGCTTTGCCGCCACGGGCGTGTTGGGCACGCTGGCCCACTATTGCCTGACGCGGGCCTTTGCGCTGGCCGACATTTCGGCCACCCAGTCGTTGCGCTTTCTCGACCTGGTCTGGGCCTCGATTCTGGGCTGGCTGGTGTTTGGCGATGTGCCCAGCCAGTGGACCTGGGCCGGTGCCCTGGTCATCTTGGGTGCCACCGTCTGGATTGCCCGCAGAGAAGGCCGGAGAAAACCCGCTGAGCCCGATTGACGGGGTATATTGCCCCGCTCAACAGGGAGAACTGTGTGATCGACATCGAGCCATTGCGCTTTGCCTGGACCCGGGGCGGGCCTGACACACTGCTGCTGGGCCGCCTGCAGGTGGACCGAGGCCAAACCGTTTTTTTGCACGGACCCAGCGGCTGCGGCAAAAGCACTTTGCTCGGTCTGCTGGCGGGGGTTTTGTCGCCCCGCCAAGGGCGCGTGTCTTTGCTGGGGCAAGACTGGGCCGCTTTGAAGGCCGGCCAGCGCGACGCCTTTCGGGCCGACCATGTGGGCGTGATGTTTCAGCAGTTCAATTTACTGCCCTACCTGAGCGTGCTGGACAACGTGACCCTGCCTTGTCGCTTTTCGGCCTTGCGACGCGAGCGCTGCCAAGCTGCCGGTGGCCCCGAGGCCGCGGCCCAAAGCTGGTTGCAGCGCATGGGTTTGCCCGAGGCCCTGTGGAGACGCCGGGCCGACACCTTGTCGGTGGGCCAGCAGCAGCGCGTGGCCGCTGCCCGTGCCCTGATGGGCCAGCCCGAATTGATTTTGGCCGACGAGCCCACCTCGGCCCTTGACGCGGCTTTGCGCCAGGGCTTCATGGACTTGTTGCTGCAGGCCGCGCGCGACGCGGGCAGCACCTTGGTGTGTGTGAGCCACGACGAACAGCAAGCGCTGCGCTTTGATGTGCAGTGGTCCTTGCCCGCTTTGCAACAAGCGGGGGTGAACGCATGAACAAGCTGCTGAATATTGCCCGGCAAAGTGCCTGGAACCGGCGCAGCACGCTGGTCTGGGTGGTGGTGTCGCTGGCGCTGGCCACCGCCTTGCTGTGGACACTGGAGCGTTTGCGCCACGACATCCGCAGCAGTTTTTCGCAATCGGTCAGCGGGGTTGATTTGATCGTGGGCGCGCGCAGCAGCCCGGTGCAGCTGATGCTGTTTTCGGTGTTCCACATCGGCAGCGTGCCGCAAAGCATGACCATGGACAGCGTGAACAAGCTGGCGCAGCACCGCTCGGTGTCGTGGGTCGTGCCCTTGAGCCTGGGCGACTCGCACCGGGGCTTTCCGGTGCTGGGCACTACGCCCGCTTATTTTCAGCACTTTGCCTATGGCGACAAACAGCCGCTGGCCTTGCTGCAGGGCGCGGTGTTTGCCGACACGCTCGACGGTTTGTATGAAGCGGTGATCGGGGCCGAAGTGGCGCGCAAGATGGGCTATGGCCTGGGCCAAAGCATCACGCTGGGCCACGGCATGCACGACCATGACCACGATCCTGCAGCGACAGATAATGAGTCGGACGAACACGCCGACAAACCCTTCAAAGTAGTGGGCATCTTGGCCCCCACCGGCACCCCGGTGGACCGCACGGTGCATGTGAGCCTGCAGGCACTGGAAGCCCTGCACCTGGGCTGGGTGGCGGGCACCCCCATGCCGGGCGGACACATCCCGGCCGATCAGGCGCGCAAATTCAACCTGCAGCCCGAAGAAGTCACGGCCGCCCTGGTGGGCCTGAAAAGCCGGGCGGCCGTCTTCAATGTGCAGCGCTTTGTGAACAACTACGAAGACGAAGCCCTGATGGGCGTCATGCCCGGCGTGGCGCTGGGGGAGTTGTGGTCGGTGCTGGGCCTGGGCGAAAACGCCTTGTTGGCGGTCTCGGCTCTGGTGGCTTTGGTGAGTGTGGTCTCGCTCATGGCAGTGGTGTTGGCGGGCCTGAACGAGCGCCGCCGCGAACTGGCGGTGCTGCGCGCCGTGGGCGCCGCGCCGCGCCATGTGCTGGGTTTGCTCACGCTGGAAGGCATCTGGGTGACTTGCGCTGGCGTCTTGCTGGGTGTGCTGCTGGCCCACGCGGGCATGGCGCTGGCCACGCCCTGGCTGCAGCAATCGATGGGCATTCGCTTGCAACTGGCCGCGCCTTTGCCTTCGCAGATGGCTTTGGCAGGCGCAGTCTTGCTGGCCGGTTTGCTGGCCAGTCTGGGGCCAGCGTGGCGGGCCTACCGCTTGTCCTTGGCCGATGGCTTGTCGCCACGCGTTTGAGGGCACACAGTGACTGAAAATGGGGGTCTAAAACTTACAGGGAACGGGAGACGGAGAATGAAAAAAATATCGATATATGGGAAAGCGGCCGTGTTGTTGAGCGTCGCTGGGACGCTGGTTGCACAGGCCCAAAGCGTGCGCGAAACCGCACGGGAGTTGGTGCCGAAGGTGCAGCCCGCGCTGTCGGCCGAATCCGCTCCCGCTGGGGCCAGCACGCCAGGCCCGTCACGCACCATCGGCTGGGAGCAACTGATTCCAGCGGGCTGGGACCCTTACAAAGACCTCAAGGCACTGAATCTGGACAAACTCAAGGACAACGACCCCAAGGCCGAAGAGGCGCTGAAAAAAATGCGCCAAATGTGGGACAACGCGCCGATCAACCCTTTGATATTGGGTGAAAGCGTTCGCCTGCCGGGCTATGTGGTGCCGCTGGAAGACCTGGCCGCCGGCATCAAGGAGTTTTTGCTGGTGCCTTACTTTGGCGCCTGCGTGCACTCGCCCCCGCCTCCGGCCAACCAGATCGTGCATGTGCTGCTGGACAAACCTGTTAAAAATCTGGGCCTCATGGACGTGGTCTGGGTGTCCGGCCCCTTGAGTGCCACCAAAACCGACTCGCACATGGGCGTGGCCAGCTACCGCATCGATGGCAAGGCGGTCACGCCGTATTCCGAGAAGAAGTGACTACGCATCCAGGGGCAACCTTCTTGTAGCTCGGTGCCATCAGGCCGACAAATGCGGACCATGCCAAGCGCCGCATGCGGGCATCGCCAGACTTTGCGCCGCGATTCGGGTCACTCCGGATTGGACACGCCCGAGGCCACATGCCCCGAAGGCACATGCCGGGCGGCCGATTCGATGTGCCCCGTCTGGTCGTCAAAGAAAAAGTCGGGCTCGAATTCGCGCAGAAATTCGCCCTTGGGCAAGCCGCCCAAAAACATGGCTTCATCGACCTCGATGTTCCAGTCCATCAGGGTGCGGATGGCGCGCTCATGTGCCGGGGCGCTGCGCGCTGTGACCAGTGCGGTGCGGATGCGCATGGCCGGTGTGCCTGCTTGCTGTAACTGTTGCAGCGCTTGCAGCAGGGGCTTGAAAGGCCCGGCCAGCAGGGGTTGTCCGGCCCTGTCGCTTTCATGCTTTTGAAAGGCAGACAGGCCTTGTGCTTGAAACACGCGCTCGGCTTCGTCGGAAAACAGCACGGCATCGCCGTCAAAAGCAATGCGCACCTCGTGCGGGTGAGCCTCGGACGCCAGAGCCGAATGCGGGTAGACCTGCGCAGCGGGCACACCCGCGTCGAGGGCGGCGCGCACATCCGACAAATGGGTGGACAAAAACAGGTTGGCGTTGAGCGGTCGCAGGTAGCGCCACGGCGGCTGCCCGCGGGTGAAGCTGCCGCGCTGGATGGGCAGGCCGTAGTGCTGGGCCGAGCGGAACACCCGCATGCCCGAGACCGGGTCGTTGCGCGAGAGGATGACCACCTCAACCCTCTGCGCGTCAGCGGTGTTGAACGCCAGCAGCTTGCGCACCAATGAAAACGCTACGCCCGGTTTGGCGGGTGCTTCAAGGCGATCGAGTTGCAGCTTCATGTACGCCCGGTCGTCGCCTTGCTCGAACACCTGGTTTTCTTCTTCAAAGTCGAACAAGGCGCGCGACGAAATCGCCACCACCAACTGGCCTTCCAACGTGACGGGCATTTCGCTCTCCTGATCAGTTTCAAACGGGACTTCACTTGAAGGCCCTAGGTTCAAGCATAGCCTTTCATGTGAGCATTCCGCGCGCGGCGATAAACACAGGGACAAAATGCCTGTCGGTTTTACCTACACCAAGCCCTGCTCAAAGGGCTTTGGTGCAAAATGTTTCACTTGATCATGCTCAGGAGCCCGTATGAACAGAATTACTTTGGAGCCAGGAAAACGTGGCGGACGACCTTGCGTTCGTGGTTTGCGCATTTCCGTTTATGACGTGCTTTCGATGCTTTCCAACGGCATGACAACGCAAGACATTCTGGAAGACTTCCCTGAGCTTGAGGCGCAGGATATTTCGGCAGTGCTGGCCTTTGCTGCCGATCGCGAGCACAAGGTACACGCCCTTGCTGTGTCATGAAGCTGTTGCTTGACGAAAACTTGTCGCGCAGATTGGTGCCCTTTTTGCAGCACGACTTTGCGGGTTCATCACAGGTGGTTTTAGAGGGGTTGGCGTCATGCTCGGACACGGAACTGTGGAATTTTTCCAAGGCGCAAGGTTTTGTGATTGTGACGCGCGATGCCGATTTTGAGGAGTTGTCTTTGGTCTGGGGTGCACCGCCGCAGGTGATTTGGCTGAAAACCCAAAACCTCAACCGAGCTGCAACGCTCAAAATTTTGCTGGAGAACAAATTGCAGATTCAGGAGTCCCTTTTTACCCATGGCATGGCGTGCATCGAATTGTCATGATGTCCATCAGGCTATTCACGGCCACCCCCCCGCTCACTTGACAAACTGGTTGAGCTGCATGATTGGCATCAGCACCGCCAGCACGATCAGCATGACCATGCCGCCCATGGCGACGATCAGCAAGGGCTCCAGCACGGTGGCCAAGGCCATGGCGCGGCGCTGCACTTCGCCTGACATTTGTTGCGCCGCACGTTGCAGCATCACCGGCAGTTGGCCGGTTTGTTCGCCCAGCCGCGCAAACATGGACAACAGGCCCGGAAATCGGCCGTTTTGCGCCAGCGCCGTACCCAGCGGGGCGCCTTCGCGCACGCGCACCAAGGCTTCGAGGGCATCGGCCCGCAGGGCTTGGTTGGACAAGGTGTCGGCCGCCGCCTGCAGCGCTTTGAGGATGGGCACGCCTGCGGCCGTGAGCATGGCCAGCGTGGAGGCAAAGCGGGCGCTGTTGTAGCCCCGCGCCAATCGGCCAATCAGGGGCAGGAGCAGCCAAGCGGCGTCAAAGCGCAAACGCAGCGCCGCTTGGCGCATGGCCAGCCGAAAAGCCAGCACGCCACCTGCCAACAGCAACAGCAAAAACCAGCCCCAGTTGCGCACAAAGTCGCTGATGGCCAACATGGCCACGGTCAGCCCCGGCAATTGCCGTTTGGTGCCCGCAAAGACCCCGGCCACTTGCGGCACCACCGAGGTAACCAGAAAAATCACAATGGCCAGCGCCACCAGGCTGACGATGGCCGGGTACAGCGAGGCCGACAGCAGTTTGGCGCGCAGCACTTGTTGGTCTTCCAAGTCATTGGCCAGCTGGTTGAGCACGTCCGACAAGTGGCCGCTTTGCTCGCCTGCGGAGATCACGGCGCGGTCGATGGCGGGAAACTCTTGTGGAAATTGCGCCAGCGCCCGGCCCAGCGTGCTGCCCGAATTGATGTCGGCGCGGATGGCGGCCAGCAGGTGGCGCTGTTTCTCTTTTTCGACCTCTTCGCTCAAAGCGGCCAAGGCGCGTTCGACCGGCAAGCCGCTGCCCACCAGGCCGGCCAGTTGGCGCGTCCACACGGCGCGTTCGCTGGTGCTGAAGGCGCGTCCTCCGCCAATGGGGCGCTGCCACCAGGGCAGGGCGCTGGCCGCTTCGCTGGCCGAGCCCGAGGCAATGGCCTCCACCAGCAGCGGCACCAGCTGCTGCGTGCGCAGCTGGGTGCGGGCGGTTTTCAGGCTGTCGGCCTCGAGCGTGCCTTTGCGCAGGGCACCATCGGGTTGCAGGGCTTCAAAACGGTAGGCGGGCATGTGTCAGGTTTCAGCGGCTGAAGTAAAGGACGCCGATCTGGCCGTTCCAGCTCAAGGTGCTGGGGCTGACGGCATGGACTTGGCCCAGATGGCGCGAGCTGCCCACCGTGCCAAACCAGGCCCATTGCGGCGTGAAGGCATAACGGTAACTCAGGCCCAGGCCCACCGAGCCCAAGCCGGAGTGCCAGCCTCCGGTTGGCGGGGGCAGCAGGCGCAGCTGGGTGGCCCAGTGGTCGGCTGTGGCCCATTCGACGCCGCCGCTCAGGCTGATCGCGCTGCGCTCGCTCAGCGGCAGGCCATACGATGCCCCCACCGACAAGGTGGTGCCGTTGCCACGGTCCATCAGGTCTTGCGTCATGTCGGTGCCCACCGACCAGCGTTTGTTCAGTGCGTAGTTCACGCCCACGCGGGCGCGCAAGGTGTTCTTGCCCGAAGAAAAACCGTCAAAACTGCTGTTGTCTTGCAGGTTTTGGACGCGCAAAGACAGCGCCACTTTCAGGCGTTCATCGTCGCGCAGCTGGTAGGCCAAATTTGACGCTTTGCGGTAACCGCTGAAGGCCAGCCATTCGTCGCCAGTGGCATGGCCCAAACGCCAACGCCCATAGCGCACACCGAGTACCGGGCGCAACGCCACGTCGGTGCGGGCATCGGCCAGGTCGAGGGTTTTGAGCTTCAGGCCCAGGGCGTAGCGCCAGCGGTGCGCGGGGGCATCGCTGGGGGTGGCTTCTGGAGTTTGTTCGACCGAGGTCAGGGCCGTGGTGTCGGTTGTTTGAGCCTGGGCCACGTTGCTGCTAACAGCGGCCCACACCAGCCCAAGGCAAGCGCCCATCGACCACAGGGGTGGGCTCCTACGGGGCAGCGGTTTGCCTTTTTGTAGGAGCCCACCCCTGTGGGCGATGACTGGCGCACCACAGCCCTCAGCCACCGCAGGTGCGCTTCGCAAAGGGGCCATGGTGGGTGAGCGTGGGTGCTGCATGCGGCTTCAGTCCCGCGTGACGCGCAGCAGCTCTTCGGCGCTGGTGATGCCTGCATCCACCAGGCGCTGGCCATCGTGGCGCATCAGCACCATGCCTTGGGTCAAAGCGGTGGCGCGCAGCTCGGCTTCTGCGGCGCGGTGGTGGATTTGGGCGCGGACCTCGTCGGTGGCGACCAGCAGCTCAAAAATGCCGGTGCGTCCAGCGTAGCCCGTTTGGCCACAGGCCGCGCAACCCGCACCGTGGCAGGCGGTGCAGCGCTTGCGCACCAGGCGCTGGGCCAGCACGCCCAACAGCGATGAGCTGAGCAAGAACGGCTCGACGCCCATGTCGATCAGGCGGTTCACCGCACTGGCCGCGTCGTTGGTGTGCAGCGTGGCCAGCACCAGGTGGCCGGTGAGCGAGGCCTGAATGGCGATCTGCGCGGTTTCAAAGTCGCGGATCTCGCCGATCATGATCACGTCCGGGTCTTGCCGCAGGATGGCACGCAGGGCCTTGGCAAACGTCAGGTCGATCTTCGCATTCACCTGGGTCTGGCCCACGCCGGGCAGCTCGTATTCAATCGGGTCTTCCACCGTCATGATGTTGTGGCGCGTGGCGTCCAGGCGCTGCAGCGCGGCATACAAGCTGGTGGTTTTGCCCGAGCCGGTGGGCCCCGTCACCAGCAAAATGCCGTGCGGTTGGTTGATGAGTTGGTCCAGCTGTTGCAGCACTTGGCCCTGCATGCCTACGGCCTCCAGGGTCAGGCGCGCTTCGCTTTTGTCGAGCAAGCGCAGCACGGCGCGTTCGCCATGCGCACTGGGCAGGGTGGACACGCGCACATCCACAGCGCGTGCGCCCAGTCGCAAGCTGATGCGGCCGTCTTGCGGCAGTCGTTTTTCTGCGATGTCGAGTTCGGCCATGATTTTCAGGCGCGAAATCAATGCGGCATGCAACGCCCGATTAGGTTGTACAACTTCGCGCAGGGTGCCGTCTATGCGGAAACGCACACTCGAGTGGCGTTCGTAGGGCTCGATGTGGATGTCGCTGGCCCCGTCGCGTGTGGCCTGGGTGAGCAAGGCGTTGAGCATGCGGATGATGGGCGCGTCGTCGCTGGCCTCCAGCAGGTCTTCCACCGCGGGCAGGTCTTGCATCATGCGCGAGAGGTCGGCTTCGGACTCGACCTCGCTGACCACGGCAGCAGCGGTGGACGCGCCGTGCGCCTGGCCACCCGAATAGGCCTGGTGGATGCGTTGGCTCAGGTCGGCGGCCTCCACGATTTGCATCTGAAGGCTTTGACCTGCAAATTTGCGCGATACCTCGGACAAGGCCGAACGGTCACTGGCGTCACACCAACTCAGGGTCAGGCGGTCGCCATCCCCCTCCAGCAGCAGTTTGCTGGTGCGGGCAAAGGCGTAGGGCAGGGGGTGGCGCATGGCGGTGGCTCAGGGCTGGCGGGTGGACGTAGATGGCGTCACTGGCGTCGCTCCTGCGGGAGCAATGGGTGTCACGATGGGCGACCTGTCCACAGGCGGTAACACGGCTGATCCCTCCACAGGCAGCGGCCCGGTGGGCAGCGGCTGGAAGCCTTGTTGCTGCAAGCGCATTTGCTCGTAGCGGCCCATCGACAGGGCATCGGCCGCTGCGCCATCGCGCACCACCACGGGTCGCAGGAACACCATCAGGTTGGTCTTTTTGCGGCTGCGAACTTCCGACTTGAACAAATTACCAAACAAAGGAATATCTCCCAGGCCCGGCACTTTTTCTTGGCTGGTGCTGGTGTCGTCTTGCAGCAAGCCGCCCAGCACGACGATGGAGCCATCGTCCACCAGCACGTTGGTCTCAATGGAGCGCTTGTTGGTGATCAAGCCATCTTTGGAGCCAATGGATTTGGCGTCGACGTTGCTGACTTCTTGGTAGACCTGCATCTTGATCGTGCCGTTTTCGCTGATCTGTGGTCTGACGCGCAGTGTCAGGCCGACATCTTTGCGCTCAATGGTGGTGAAGGGGTTGGTCGTGCCCGCTGCAGCAGCAGCGTAAGAGCCGGTGACAAAGGGCACGTTTTGGCCAATCACGATCTTGGCCTCTTCGTTGTCCAACGTGAGCAAGTTGGGCGTGGACAGCACGTTCGCATCGCCGTTTGACTGCAAAAACCGCGCCAAAGCACCGAGGGCCAAGGCACCGTTGCGTTGTGCGCCCACGGCAAGGTTCAGGCCGGTCGATGCCGTGTAATTGCCCGAAGCCGCCCCTGCAGCCAGGGTCAACAAGTTGGTGCCGCCCACCGCAAAGTTGGTGCCCAACAAGCCCACAAGGCTTCCGTTGGTGCCGGTGCCGCTCATCCACTGCACACCAAATTCGGCAGCCTTGTCGGCGCTGACTTCGGCGATCAGGCTCTCGACAAACACCTGTGCGCGGCGCTGGTCGAGCATGTCGATCACGCTGCGCAGCTGGCGGTATTGCGGCTCTGGCGCGGTGATGATGAGGGCGTTGGTGGCTGGGTCGGCCTGGATCTGGCCGCCGGTCGACGGCTGGGCCGAGGGACTGGCGCCGCCCGCCGTCGCACCTGCGCCCGCTGCCGCCGGGTTGCCAAGGGTTGTACTGGAGGCAGCCGCACCGCTGCGTGCCTCGCCCGCGATGGCGGCGCGCAAGGTGGTGGCCAGTTTGGTCGCGTCGGCGTTTTTCAGGTAAACCACATGGATGTTGCCGCTGGCCGCGCCCGCGCCGCTGGCGCTGGGTTGGTCAAGCTGGTCGACCAAACTGCGCACCAGCGCCAGACGCGCCGGGTTGGCCGCCCGCACGATGAGCGAGTTGGTGCGCACCTCGGGGATGACGGTGGTCTTGAACGAATTGTCCGATTGGCCTTGAGCGGCTGGGGCAGCGGCAGCGCCCGATTCGATCAGGCGCTGCACCATGGGGGCCAGGTCGCCCGCGATGGCGTGGCGCAGACGCAGCACCTCGACGCCAGTGGCGTTGGACACATCAAGCGCCGCGATGATGCGGCCCAGGCGCTGCAGGTTGTCGCTGTAGTCGGTGATGACCAGCGCGTTGGTGCCGGGGTTGACGTTGATGGTGTTGTTGGGGCTGATCAGGGGGCGCAGCACCGGCACCAGGTTGTTCACGTTTTCGTGGTTGAGTTTGAAGATTTGCGTCACGATTTGCCCGGTCCCGGCGGGCACGGCCCCGGCCGACACGGCGCTGCTTTGCAGCTTGGCTTCGGCCTCGGGCACCACGGTGTAAAGCCCGGCTGATTCCACCAGCGCAAAGCCTTGGGTGCGCAACTGCGCAGCAAACAGCCGCAGGGCCTGTGCCGGGGGCACGGGCACGGTGCTGGACAGCGACATCGTGCCCTTGACTCGCGGGTCAACCACCACGTTGGCACCCGACAAGGTGGCCAAGGTGCGGGCTACGGCCTCGATCTCGGCGTTCACAAAATTGAGCGTGACGGGTTCACGGCGCGAGGACTTGAGGGCCGGTGGGTTTGTCATCGGATTGACCACCGGGTTGGCCGCGGGCTTGTCCAAGCTTTGGGCATGCACCCCTGGCGCGAGCCAGCCCAGGGCCGCGAGGCAGGCCACGGCCAAAGCGCTGTGGGGCCAGCGGGCACGGTTCAAGGGGCGCATGTGAGCAAAGTCGTTCATGGTGTTCAGGTCTTGAAACTGGGGGCAGGGTGGTTGCAATGAAAGAGGGGGATGAACCGGGTTCAACCCAAAGTCAGCAAACTGCGCGCGCCCTGGCGGCGGCCCAGAATGTTGAGCAAATTATCGAATGCGGCCTCATGGCCTTCGGCCGCACTGGCCTCTCCGGTAAAGCGCAGGCGCTGGCCCACCCATTGGCCCTGGCCTGACAGCATCAAGGGGCCTTGCAGCGTGCTCAGGGCCAAGCCCGGTGTGGGCGTGCCTTCGGGGGTGCCGGTCAGGGCGATGCGGTAGCTGCCCATGGGCTTGACGGGGCTCAGGCGCGAAGACATGTCTTGCAGGCCCAGCTCCAGCAGGCCCTGCATTTGCAAACGGCCTTGCGCCCAGTGCAGTTGCAGCGCTTCGGTGCGCAGCTGCAACTGGCCTTCGGCCTGCAGTGTGTTCCAGGGGGCCCCCAAGCCGCTGAGCAAGGCGGCTGGCCAGCTTGACTGGTGGTCGCTGGCTTGCAGGTGCAGGGTGTTCCAGCCCAGAGTGGCTTGCACGCTGGCGGCCTGCGTCATGCAGCAGTCGGCCCGCCAGCCCAGGCGCAGGCCTGCCCAAGCGGGTGACAGGGTCCAGTGCAGCCGGCCGGGCAGGGCCTGCGGCTGGCGGCTGCCCGCGCCGCCGCTGAGCAGCAGCTGGGCCGAGCCTTGCCACACCGTGCCCCGTGGGTTGAGCCATTGAACCTGGCCTTGGCTGGCCTTTGCCACGCCCCAGGCCAGCCAGCGGGCAGGGGCCCACACCAGCAGCGCCAATCCCAGGCCCATTAGCGCGCCGAGCAAGGCCAAAGACCAGGGCGCACGCACCGAACTGGCTGGGCGCGCGCTGGTTCGACGAAGGGCTTTCATGGCGTTCATTAATTTGACGGCAAACGCAGCACCAGACTGCCGCGCCAAGTGGTGTCCAAGCTGTCTGGGCCGGGCGGGCTGGCGTGTTGCAGTTGGGCTTGTGTGGGCAAGGCCTGGGCGTTGTCACGCGCCTGGCTCAGCCAACGGGCCAGGGCGGAAGCTGGGGCGGCTTGCAGGCTCAGGGTGGCGGTTTCACCCTGCAGGCTGATGCGCGCGTTGGGGCCCAGCTCGGCCAAGTTTTTTTCCAGCCACTTGGCGGCATCTGTGCGGGTGATGACCGCAGGTTTTTGCAGGCTCTGGGCTTGCGCTTGCAGCTGACGCATGCGCTGGCTTTGGGCGTCGAGCAGGGCCTGGCGGGCCGGGGCCTCTTGCCAGGTGCGAAGCGCTGGGGCCAGGGCCAGCATCCACAGCGCGGCCAGGCCCAGCACCCAGACGCCGATGCCAAGCAGCCGCTGCTCACGCGGGTTGCGCCGGGACCAGACGGCTTGCCAGCCGCTGCGCACTTGCGCGGTCAGGGTTGACAGGTTCATGGCTTGGCCTCCGTTTGGGCGGTCATCAACCAACCGTCGCCTTGGGCGCGCCAGGCATAGCCCAGGGCGCTCAGGCTTTGTGTCAAGGCTTGCTGTTGGGCGGCATCGGGTTGAAAGTCTTGCAGGCGCATTTGGCCCGTTTGATAAGACCACTGGCGCGGCGCGGCCAGACCTGGCGGCAAAGATTGGCCCAGCGCAGCCAGCATGGCTTCGAGGTCGCCCGCGCCGAGTTGGCCCGAGTTCTGGCGAAGTCGATCGACTTGTTGGGCCATTTGCAGCGGCGCATCGACCACCAAGGTGGTTTCTGGGAAGGTTTCGCGCAGCACCTGGGCCCAGCTGCTTTGCTGTACTTGCCAGTCAGCGCGGGTTTTCCAGGCCCAGGCATTCAGGCCCACCAATTGCGCGGCCAGCAAGACCCACAAGCCCCAGCGTGCGGGTCGCCAGGCGGGGCTGTGCCCAAGGCTGCTGGCGGTGCGTTGCCAGTTTTTCAGTTGGCGGCTGCGGGCGTTGGCGCGCAGCCCAAATTGGGCCAGGTCCCAATCACCCGCCACGGCGGCCAGCCAGTGCTGGGCCGGGGGCATGAGGCGCACGCCTGTACCCAACAGCTCTGTGGCCAAGGCCACGGCAGCGGGTTCGGCCAGCAGCGTGGCCGTGGCCCGCTCGGCTTCGGACAATCCCAGTCGTTCGTGGGTCGTCAATCCGGCTGGGTGCAGTGCAGACCAGGGCTGGCCCCAGACGCCGCGTTCGGGGTGGCTGACCCACAGCCAGCCGGTGTCGGCATCGCCCAGGGCTGTCAGCTGCACAGGGCTGGCGGTTGTGCCTGGCGAGAGTTCGGGCACGATGCGGTGCACCGTCAAACCTGCCTGTTCAAGGGCTTGCAGGTGGGCGCTCAGCCAGGCACGGTCGCATGCGGCCACCCAGGGGCGGGGGGTGTTGGCCCAGTCGGTTTGCAAGGCCAAATGCACTTGATCGGGGTCGTCCAGCAGACGGTCTTCCAGCAAGCCCTGCAAGGCCGCTTGGACGCGTTGGGCTTGTTTGTGCAGACCTGTGGGCAGCTCGACGCGGTGCCACGACAGCGCCGCAGCGGGCACCAGGGCCACGGTTTCGGTTTGGCGATCGGCAGCAGGCAACAAAGCGGCCGCCGCCCACTGCAGTTTGAGTGTGCGTGAGCCGGGTTCGGCCTCGACCCAGGAATGGGGGTAGGCGAGGGTGGGGCTGGGCAGGCCCGGTGGCAGTTGGATGATCAAGGTGCGCATGAGCGAATCATTGTAGAGGGGCATCAAGTCGCAGTTGGGGGCTGCGCACGCGCCAGAGCATGCGCACCTGGCTGCCATCGCGCAGCACCAGCGCGGTCTCTTGCTGCACCACGTTGTCGATGCGCATGCGCCCCTGCACCTCGAAGTAACGGCTTTGCACGCTGTGTTGTTTGTCGTTCAACAGGCGGCCGCTGGGCCCCAGGGCTTCTTGCGCGGCATTCAGGCTGGCCCAGTGTCCCCGCTGGCGCTGCGTCACGGCTTGCCGTGCCGAGGCCAGGTCCAGCCCGGGCACCACGGCCGAGAGCACCTCGGCGGAGGCGGTGTTCAGGTTCACGGGGGTGGCCTCGGGCAGCAAGGTGATGTGCGCCTGCAAGGCGGCCAGCGTGCCAGGGCTCAGGCCCAGCCAGACCAATTGAGCCGTTTGCTGCGGCATCAAGGCGGCGGGCCCTTCTGAGTTGGTGCCTGTGCTGTTGGGGGCTTGGCTGGCCCGGCTCGCCTGCAAGCTGGCCGGCAACTGCTGCGCCAGAGTTTGCAGCTCGGCCAACGGCAGGCCCAAGCGCTCGAACAAGGCGGCAAAGCGGGCCAGCGCCGGGAGCGAGATTTTCCCGTCCTCAACCAAGTTCACCACGTTCATGCGCGATTGGGCGTCGGTGATCTGGCCCGATAAAAAGACCTCGGTATCGCCCTCGCGCCACTGCTGGTCTTGCGACAGGAAGGTCGACAGTTTGGATTCTTGTACCGGCAAGGCCCAGGGTTCAGCCAGATGGTCGGCTGCGGCGCTTTGCGCCGAAACCGCGTCTTCGCGCAAGATCAGGCGCGTCCAGTCCAGTGCGCCCGTCATCATCCAGGCGGTCTGGCTGCGCCCGCGCTCGGCGATCTCGATTTCCACCTGTCGCCACTGTTGCCACAGTGCGGCGCTGGCCAGCGTGGCCACCAAGGCCACGGTGAGCATGGCCGTCAGCAAGGCTGCGCCGCGCTGGCGCTGCTTGTTGCTGAAAAGGGGACGGATCAGGGGGCGCATCAAGATGGCGCTCCTGACAAGGTCGGCCGCACCCAGTCCAAGGTGAGCGTGCCCGATCCGGCGGGGCCGGGGGGCAGGCTCAGCACCAGGCGCACGCCATCCGGGGTGGGGGGGGTGGCGCTGGGCGTTGTGGCAGGGGGGGCGTTGGGGCTGTCGGGTGTGCCTGCGGTCACGGCAGCGCTCGACAAGGGGTTGGTCCAGCTGCCGCCTCGGTGCACGAACAGCTGCCAGCCCGACAAGGGGTGAATCTGGATCTGGCCAGCGCGGGTGCTGTCGTTGGCGGTCTGGCCCCACTGCCCGGCCAGAGCCCAGGCGCTTTGCCAGTCTTGGCGCTGACTCAAGGGCGGCGATTGCCACCGCTGCCAATCGCCACCGCCGGGCCGGCCCGGGTCGCTGCGCCAAGTCCAGGCCACCACGCGCACACTGGCGGGCGCAGGGGCTGTCTGGCGGTTGCTCGCGCTTGTGGGGGTAACGGATGTGTTGCTGGGCAAGGGGGCGTCGGCGGTGCGCCGGGTCAGGCGCAGCACCTGGCCGTTCCAGTCCCAGCTGGGCGTGCCGGGCAGTTCGGCCAATTGGTCCAGGTCGGTTTGCCACTGCGCCAGGCCCGTTTGCAGGCCGCGGATCTCATCCGAGCGGCTTTGCAAACTGCTTTGGCTGCGCAGCATGCCATCCAGCCCGCGCCAGGCCATCAGGCTCATCAGGGCCATCACGCTGATGGCCACCAGCACCTCGATCAGGGTGAAGCCGCGCTCGGCTTGTTGGGTTGTCGCCATCAGTTGCGCCCCATCACGGTGGACACCTGCAGCACATAAACGCCTTGGTCCAACACCCGCGCATCGACACGCCTGAAATTGGGGTTGGGCGTGGGCCTAACCGACACGTCAACCTGCAGCAAGCGGCCGGCCTGCATGCACTCGACGCTGGTGTTGCCCGTGTCCGGCAATTGCCTGCGCAAGCGCAGAACGATCAATTCGTTGTCGGCGCAGATCTGGCCCAGCATGCTCACGGTCTGGCGTTCGGCATTGCGGCTGAGCGAGCCCGTGGCCTGCAGCCCAGCCATGAGCGCTATGGCGGTGATGCCCAAGGCGACCAGCACCTCGATCAGGGTGAAGCCGCGCTGGTTCATGGCGGCGCCTGTTCACGCGTGTTTTGCACTTTGAAGGGCCGCAGTCCATCGGTCACAACCCACAGGGTCTGGCCGGGAGACTGTGGTGCTGAATGTGCGGTCGACAAGGCCACAGCTTGTGGCTCGATCAGGGGCTCCGGCCCCAGGGTGATGGCGCTGCCAGCGCGCGCTCGGGTGGTGTCAGCCAGCCAGTTTTTCGGCAGGCCAGGCGGTGGCAGGCCTTCAAAAACAAAACTTTGCACGGGGTTGGCTGAGTTGTCTTGGGTGCGCCAGACCACCGGCAAACCATTGGCGCGGGCCTGGGCGCGGCCGGTTTCGAGCAGCACGGCCAGGCGTTCGGCGTCGCGCTGCAGGGCGCTTTGGGCGCTGTCCCGCAGCGACAGGCTCACGCCCGCTGTGGCCACGGCGATCAAGGCCACCACCACCAGCAGCTCCAGCAGCGTGAAGCCTTGGGGCAGGGCGAGAGGGCGTTTACTGCCAGCTGCCGAGGTCGGCATTGTTGCCCTCACCGCCGGCCTGACCGTCAGCGCCAAAGGACAGCACATCCACCTCGCCCTTGATGCCGGGGCTCAAGTATTGGTAAGGCCGACCCCACGGGTCTTTGGGCAATTTGTCCAGATAAGGCTTCCAGTTGCCGGGCACGGGCTCGGTGGTGGGTTTAAGGATCAGGGCGTTGAGGCCCTGCTCGGTGCTGGGAAAGCGCTGGTTGTCCAACTTGTAGAGCTTGAGGGCCTGCATCAGGTTGCCCACATCGGTGCGGGCGGCGGTGATGCGGGCGTCGTCAGCGCGGCCCAGCACATTGGGCACGATGAGCGCAGCCAACACGCCAAGGATGGCCAGCACCACCATCAACTCGATCAGGGTGAAGCCGCGTTGGCGGCGGGGCTTGGAGGAGGTTTGGGTTTGCATGCCTTCGATCATAATCCGGCCATGTTACAAATTTCTTTGGGTTCAAAAGGCACCTATTTTTGGCCGAGTGCTTCGGCCGCCTTGTTGGGCTGTGCAGCCGCCGCCAGCGTGGTGTTTTGGGTGCTGAACTTCCCCTCTGGCATGGCGGTGCAAGGCTTGTCTCTGGCGCAGAGCACGGGCCCAGCAACGGGTCCATCGTCGGTGCACACGGCCAAAGCCTTGGGGGTGCAAGCGGCCTTGCCCGATGTGAGCATCGCCCAATCCTCGCGCTTTGTGCTGTGGGGTTTGGTGGCTGGGGCCTCTGGCCAAGGCAGCGCCCTGATCGCGGTGGATGGTCAACCGCCTCGGCCTTATCGGGTGGGGCAGACCGTGACGGATGGCGTGGTGTTGCAAGGCTTGGCCCCGAAGCGGGCGCAGTTGGGAGCCAACGCGCAAGGCGCGGCTCTTTTTTCGCTCAGCTTGCCTGGCGCAGACAAATAGCCTCAAAGCACCTGTCGCGTTGCTTTGTCACCCTCGCAAAAACAACCGATAAACCGGGTTGTCCGTCTCTTCCGCATACGGATACCCCAGCGCTTGCAAGAACTTGTCAAAGGCCTTGGCGTCCTTGGCAGGCACCTGCAGGCCCACCAAAATACGGCCGTAGTCGGCGCCTTGGTTGCGGTAGTGAAACAGGCTGATGTTCCAGCCTGGGCGCATCAGGCTCAAAAACTTGAGCAGTGCGCCGGGGCGCTCGGGGAATTCAAAGCGCAACAGGCGTTCGTCTTGTGACAAGGTCGAGTGTCCACCCACCATGTGGCGGATGTGTTCTTTGGCCAGTTCGTCGTGGGTCAGGTCGATGGCCTTGAACTGGTGTTTGTTGAACTTGGCGGTGATCTTGCTGCTCTCGCCCTTGCCGTGCGTGCTCAGGCCCAGAAAGACATGGGCCTTGTCCGAGTCACTCATGCGGTAGTTGAACTCGGTCACGTTGCGCGGGCCACCGGGCAGGCTGCCGATCAGCTCCAAAAAGCGTTTGAAGCTGCCGCGCTCCTCCGGGATGGTCACCGCAAACAGCGCTTCTTTTTCTTCGCCCACGTCGGCCCGCTCGGCCACAAAGCGCAGGCGGTCGAAGTTCATGTTGGCGCCACACAAGATGGCCGCAAAGGTCTGGCCCTTGCATTTGTGCGCGGCCACATACTGTTTGATGGCGGCCACCGCCAGCGCGCCTGCGGGCTCCACGATGGAGCGGGTGTCCACAAACACGTCCTTGATGGCCGCGCACACCGCGTCGGTGTCCACCGTCATGTACGCGTCCACCAAGTTGCTGGCCACGCGGAAAGTTTCTTCGCCCACCAACTTGACCGCAGTGCCATCCGAGAACAGACCCACATCGGCCAAAGTTACGCGCTGTTTGGCGGTCACCGACTGGATCATGGCATCCGAGTCGTTCATCTGAACGCCAATCACCTTGACGCCTGGGCGCACCGCCTTGATGTAGTTGGCCACGCCAGATATCAGACCGCCGCCGCCGATGGCCACAAACACCGCATCCAGCGACCCTTGGTGCTGGCGCAGCATTTCCATGGCGATCGTGCCCTGGCCCGCGATCACGTCCGGGTCGTCAAAGGGGTGCACAAAAGTGAGGCCCTGCTTTTTTTGCAGCGCCAGCGAGTGGTTGTAGGCGTCTGAATAGCTGTCGCCAAACAACACCACCTCGCCCCCAAAGCCTTTGACCGCGTCGATCTTGACCTGCGGCGTTGTGGTGGGCATGACGATCACGGCGCGTGTGCCCAGCTTGCTGGCGCTCAGCGCCACGCCTTGCGCGTGGTTGCCCGCCGAGGCGCAAATCACGCCCTTTTTGAGCTGCTCAGGGTTCAGGTGCGCCATCTTGTTGTAGGCCCCGCGCAGCTTGAAGCTGTGCACGGGCTGCTGGTCTTCGCGCTTCAAAAGCACCTGGTTGCCCAAGCGCTTCGACAGGTTTTTGGCCGTTTCCAAGGCGGACTCGGTGGCGACGTCATAAACCTTGGCGTTGAGGATCTTGATCAGGTAGTCGGCGGGTTGGAGGTGTGGGGTCGTCATGTCCGGTGCAACGGCGGGCGGACCGCATTGCTTAAAAGTGTGGGCTTGATGATAACGGCCAAAAAAAATGCCCCAAGCCTTGCGGCTGGGGGCAAATCCACCTTTTTAGAGGGTGGAGGAGACAATGGGTCCGTGCAAAAAAGCACGCTTGTTCGCAATTGTACGGGTGTTTTTGTTGCGTTGCAGCAAGAGCCGTCTATTTAAGAGCAAAAACTTGTAAAGTCGAACACTGTCAAGACACACACGGTGCCCCTGAATGCACGGGGATGAACACAAAGGAAACACACCATGGAATGCACAGTCACCTGGACCGGCGCTGCCGGCACCCGCTCGGGCATGGGCTTTGTCGCCGAAACCGGCTCGGGCCACATCGTCAATATGGACGGCGCGCCTGACGCTGCCAAGCCCGAAAACGGCGGCCAAAACCTCGCCCCCCGCCCCATGGAAATGCTGTTGGCCGGCACGGGCGGTTGCACGGCTTATGACGTGGTGCTGATCTTGAAGCGCGGCCGTCAAGACGTGCGCGGCTGCAGCGTCAAAATCAGCAGCGAACGCGCCGAGGTGGACCCCAAAGTCTTCACCAAGATCAACATGCACTTCACCGTCACCGCCAAAGGCGTGCCCGCCAGCGCTATAGAGCGGGCCATTGCCATGAGCCACGAAAAATACTGCTCGGCCAGCATCATGCTGGGCAAAACCGCGGAGATCACGACCAGTTTTGAGGTGGTCGAAGTGGCGTAAAATCCAGAAAATATGGAATTGCTTTCCATAAATTCGGAAAATCATGCTCGATCGAACCCTTGCACAAGCCATTCGTCAAATCAGTCAGAACTTTCCTGTCTTGATGGTCACTGGGCCACGCCAAGTGGGCAAAACCACTTTGCTGGCCATGTGCAGTGAGGGCGCCAGGGGCTACGTGACGTTAGACGACATGGACATGCGTCAACTGGCCCAGCAAGACCCTGCATTGTTTTTGCAAACCTGGCCAGCGCCCGTCACGATTGATGAAGTGCAATACGCGCCTCAACTGTTCAGTGCCATCAAAATGGCCGTGGACCAAGACCCGCGCAACGGCCAGTACTGGCTCACAGGTTCGCAAAAGTTCCAGCTCATGCAGGGCCTGACCGAAAGCTTGGCTGGGCGCGTGGCGATTTTGGATTTGTTGGGCTTGTCACAGGCCGAGAGGCAAGGCCGCGCCCAGCAATCGCAGCCTTTTTTGCCCACATCTGACTGGATCGCCCAAGCCCGGGCTGCTGCCCATCCCCAATCTCTGAAAAGTTTGTACGCCCAAATTTGGTTGGGCGCTTACCCGCGTTTGCAGACGCAGGGCGCGCAAAGTCGAGATGTTTTTTACCGTTCCTACGTGCAAACCTATGTGCAGCGTGACGTGCGCGAGTTGCTCAAAGTGTCGGACCCCTTGAGTTTTCACCGTTTTTTGGGTCTGGTGGCGGCCAGAACCGGGCAGCTGCTCAATTACACCCAACTGGCCAACGAGGTCGACATTGACACCAAAACCGCCAAAGCCTGGCTGTCGGTGCTCGAGGCTTCTGGCCTGGTCTATTTGCTGCAGCCCTATTACCGGAACTTGACCAAACGCATGATCAAGTCGCCCAAGCTGTACTTTCTCGACACGGGCTTGGCGGCTTATTTGACCAAATGGAGCTCTCCCGAATCCCTGGAGGCCGGCAGCATGTCGGGCGCCATCCTGGAAACGTGGGCCGTGGCTGAAATCCTCAAAAGTTACTGGCACAACGGCAAAGAAGCGCCGCTGTATTTTTACCGCGACACAGATCAAAAAGAGATTGACCTGCTCATCGAGTTGGATGACACGATTTATCCGATCGAGATCAAAAAAACGGCGACGCCCTCGACACAGGCGAGCAAGGCATTTGCAGCCGCTGGCTATTTGGGCAAAACCGTCGGGCCAGGTGCCGTGCTCTGCCTCACGCCGCGCGATGTGCCATTGACGGCCAGTGTCACGGCGATTCCGATGGGCTATTTGTAAGCGACTTTTGCGCAGGATGGGCCTCAAACCCGGTGCGCCACCGTGGTCATCACTTTGGCGGCCATTTTCATGACCGACTTGACTGGGGCGGGCAGCTCCACCGCACCGGCCTTCATGGCCATCTGGGCATGGGCGATCTCGTCAGCCTTCATGGCCGACACGATGGCGCGAGAGGCGCTGTCGGCGGCAGGCAGCAAATCCATGTGGCTTTGCAGGTGGGCTTCGACTTGGCGCTCGGTCTCGACCACGAAACCTAGACTGACTTTGTCGCCGCCGATCTTGCCCGCCGCAAAACCGATGGCAAACGCACCGGCATACCAAAGCGGGTTCAGCAGTGAAGGCCGGTCATTCAACTCGTCCAGGCGCTGCTTCGTCCAGGCCAGGTGGTCGGTCTCTTCGCGGCTGGCCTCGGCCAGTTGAGCGCGCAGTGCCGGGTTCTGGCAGGCCAGGGCCTGGCCGGTGTACAGCGCCTGCGCACAGACCTCGCCCACATGGTTGATGCGCATCAGCGCGCCCGCCTGGCGCTTCTCGGCATCGTTGAGCTCAAGCGCGGCCAAAGTGGCCGCCGGATTGGGGCGACTGGCGCGCGGCTCGGCCCAAAGCGTGCGCAGCGCGCTGTCGACGGCCAAAATCAGGGCATTGATCATGGGTTGAGTGTAAACAATCGATCCGTTCCGGTTAAAAGTTGCAACATGCCCGTGCTGAGATCTGGGGTGATGAATTTGTAACTGTTGATAATTTTGTTGCGAAATGAGCCCAAAGTCCTTGTTCTAATTGACAAAAAATGCCGATTGAAGGGGTCGGCAAGGGTAAATACGGGGAGTTGTTGCATGCTTGCAACGAAAAGAACTTTTCTTGGACGAATGTCTTGGCGAACACACAGTCGTCTGGTGGAATACATACAACTTCCTGATTTGGAGGTTGGCTCAGGGTTTCGACGGGTGATCATCACCTTTCTGATTCGGGCCCTTGTTTAACCTTGGAGAAACTTGCAATGAAAAAATCTCTGATTGCTCTGGCTGTTTTGGCAGCTTCCGGCACCGCTTTCGCACAATCCACCGTGACCATCTACGGCAAGCTCGATCAAGGCTTCGCACGTGGCATTGGCGCTGAGAAATTCTCCCTGTCGCAAGCCTCTGGCAGCCGCATTGGCTTCCGTGGTACTGAAGACTTGGGCGGTGGCTTGAAGGCCAACTTCCAGATCGAAAACCGTTTCACACCCGATGACGGCGTTGCAGCTAGCACTTTCTGGGGTGGCCGTTCGATCGTGGGTCTGTCCGGTGGTTTTGGTCAAATCGACCTGGGCCGTGACTACACCGCCGCTTTCTGGACACAGCTGGCTGGTGACGTGTTTGGTTGGGACGGTGTTGCCAACAACGCTGCCACTACCCGTGGCGGCCCAGCAACTTCCGTTCGTTTTGCCAACGGCATCACTTACACATCGCCTTCTTTCGGTGGCATCACATTGCGTGCCAACTCCTCGGTCAAAGAAGGTGCTGAGACCAAGAACGGCACTTCGATGCAGTTGGCTTACAACAATGGTCCCATCAGCGCCAGCATCGCTTCTGAGAAGAACGCGGCTTCTTTGAAGTACACCGGTTTTGGTGCAGCTTACAACTTTGGTGCAGCCCGTGTGAACGCCCTGATCAGCAAGTCTGAAACTGCTGCTGGCGAGGAAGGCGATGCCATGGTTTTGGGCTTGACCGTGCCTATGGGCGCCCTGACCTTGAAGGCTTCATACGCCACATTGGAAGTTGCTAACGTTAAGACAGTGCAACAACTGGGCCTCGGCGCACGCTACGCTCTGAGCAAGCGCACAGACCTGTATACCAGCTACGCTAACAACAGCAAAGCTGCTGCTGGTACCAAGAAGAATGGCATGGAATTCGGCATGCAACACAACTTCTGATCAAAGGCTGTCGTAAGACAGCTTGAGAATGAAAGCTATAAAAACCCGCTGCGGCAACGCGGTGGGTTTTTTTTCGATCGTTTGCTGGCGCTGCCCAACCAGGAAACCTCCCGCTGCAAGGGATAACACGGGTGCGGCGTCCTGTAGAGGCTGATAAATTGAATGATTGTCAGGAATCCAACATGTTGTTCCAACATATCTCTTTTCGTTCCATGCGCGCCGCAATGGGGTTAAGCCTGTCCATCGCGGGCGCGGTGTTTTTGTCGGGGTGTGCCAGTGCGCCCAAAGAGGCACCGCCCGCGCAGGTGGCCTGTCCAGCGGGTGTGCATGCTGGCGTGCAGTGTTGGCGGGGGCAGGATTCTGCGGGCTCGCATTATTTGATGGCCAAGCCTGCCCGATGGAACGGTGTACTGGTGGTGCATGCGCACGGCGGCCCTGCCTTGGGTGAGCCCAAAGCCTCCAGGGTCGATGCTGACATCAAACGTTGGGCGATCACCTTGGCCGAAGGCCACGCGTGGGCAGGGTCGGTGTTCAGGCAAGGTGGATTTGCCGTGACCACGGCGGCCGAAGACACCGAGCGTGTCCGGCGCATCTTTGTCGACCATGTGGCCCAGCCAAAACGGACCTTGTTGCATGGTCAGTCATGGGGCGCGATGGTGGCCACACGTGCGGCCGAGATGTACCCCCAATCTTGGGAAGGCATTTTGCTGACCAGCGGTGTGCTGGCCGGGCCCACCACTTACGACTTCCGTTTGGATTTGCGCGCCATTTACCAGCACCTGTGCCAAAACCATCCTCGCTCCGATGAGCCTCAGTACCCATTGTCTTTGGGGCTGCCTGTCGAGAGCAAACTGACTTCAGCGGACTTGGCCACGCGGGTCAACGATTGTTTGGGTGTGCGCAAACCCGCCGCACAACGAAGCCCTGAGCAGGTCCAGAAAATCAAAACCATCGTGGATGTTTTGAAAATCCCGGAAAGCTCCATTGCTGGACATCTGAATTGGGGCACCTTCACTTTGCGCGACGTGGTCAAAAAAAGCGGCGGTGCCAGCCCGTTTGGCAATGACACGGTCAAGTACAGCGGCTCTGCCAACGACGCCGCACTGAATGCGGCCGTGCTGCGCTTCAAAGCCGACCCGAAAGCCGAGGCCAGGTTTGATAAGGATGTCAACCACCATGGCCGGTTCAAGGTGCCTGTGTTATCGGCCCATGGCATCCGGGATTCGA
Source organism: Limnohabitans sp. Rim8 (assembly GCA_945897795.1). GTDB lineage: Bacteria > Pseudomonadota > Gammaproteobacteria > Burkholderiales > Burkholderiaceae_C > Limnohabitans_A. The sequence continues at coordinate 50,124 of CAMDFT010000014.1, forward strand.
CGGTGTTTGTGGAGGGCAGCGACAC
>CAMDFT010000015.1 GCA_945897795.1 Limnohabitans sp. Rim8
GGCAAGCAACCCCTGTTTTGGCTCTATTTGGGTCTGAGAGACATTTGCCATTCACCTTGGCTGAGCTTGGCCCATGGCCTGATCATGGCCATTTGTGGCGGTTTGATCACTTGGCTGGCACACGACCGGTTTTGGTTGCTCGCCAGTGCGGTGTCGGGTTTTCTGGTTATCGCTCCGGTGTTGGCGACCAGCTTGTATGCCATGAGCCGCGCCATCGAAAGAAACGAAGCCGTGAACCTGCGGCTTTTGTTCAAGACCTGGACGCAATGGCAAACGCTGCAGAACAACGAGCCTGTGAGTTACTGGTGTTTGGTGCGTTTTGGCTTGTTGCTGGGCCTGGCCGGCACGGGCTGGGTCATGACGTCGTCGGCTTTGATCACTTTGCTGGCCCCGGTGCCGATCCACACTCCCATGGATTTCATTCGCTATGTGGTGCTGAGCCCAGACAGTTACCTGTTTGAGCTGTGGTTGGCGCTAGGCGGACTGATGGCTGCGCCGGTTTTTGCTTCGAGCGTGGTGGCCATGCCTTTGCTGCTCGATCGACGACTCAACACCCTCCAAGCCGTGCTGACCAGCTGGAAAGTGGTGCTGACCCACCCCTTGCCCATGGCTTTGTGGGCATTTTTGATCATGGGCCTGAGCATGATGGGCATTTTGAGCTTGTTCATTGGCCTAATCGTGATCGTGCCGATGCTGGGTCACGCCTCTTGGCATGCCTACCGCGATCTGGTGGACACCCGTGATGTGCCTGAGCGCATGCCCCGTCAGGAGGCTGTGTGATGTGGAATTTCACGGAAGAGCAATTTGCCTGGTTCGGCCTGACCATTGGCGTGGCAGCTTTCATGCTCTACATGCTGTTCATTGTTTTGCAATTGGCCTGGGAGTCCAAAGCTGGCAAATTCGGCACCTTTGTCATCTTTTTGGGCCTGGCTTTTGGCATGTTGGGTTTTGTGGCGAAGGGGGTCATTCAGTGGCTGATTGACAACTGAGAAGCGACTCGGGACAAAGCTGTGGATAAAAATAGCGCAACCCATGACTTATCCACAGCTTGGTCCGCTTTCGCAAAGTTGTTCATTTTGGCGTGACACCACAAAAGCAAGGTCACGCACAAGCTTGAAAATCATCCAAGTCCTTGTCCGAATTGAAAAAAAATGCCTTGTCCACAGCACAGGCCGAACCTTACTACTACGACTATTTAAAGATATAAAACTATAGAGAGATAACAAAAAACAAGTGCGCTGTTAAGATTTGTGTCTTTTTCCCCCTGACGGCAACATGGCGATCGCTTCAGAAGACCCTTCCAACCCCTGTTACGAGATCAAAAGCGCCGATTTGTCATTGGTGGCATTGCTGCTCAAAAACACCGACATCACAGAGGTTTCACGGGCTTTGAAGCTACAAATGGCTGAAAGTCCGGGTTTTTTTGACCAAGATCCTGTTGTGATTGACGTCAGTGGTTTGAACTTGGTGGACGATGAAACCATCGATCTCAAGCGTTTGTTGCTTGTTTTGCGCGAACACGCATTGGTACCTTTGGCCATCAAAGGGGCTCCAGCCGCGCTTTTGCAGTTGGCCAAGGGTGAAGGCTTGGTCGATGCATCCGATGCCCGCATTCGGCGTTCTGTCCCCCTTGCTGAAGCACCTGCACCTCAAGCGCCCCCTGTTGAACAGATTGCACCGCAAACCACACCCGCTGGGGCCATGCTCATTGACAAGCCTTTGCGTTCAGGTCAACAGGTTTATGCCAAAGGGCGTGATCTGATCGTGATGGGGATGGTCAATGCGGGCGCAGAGGTGATTGCAGACGGCCATATCCATGTTTATGGCACCTTGCGTGGCAAAGCGATTGCGGGTGCCAGAGGCAATGGGGATGCTCAAATTTTTGCTCAGGTGATGGAGCCAGAACTCATTTCCATCGCCGGGGTCTACCGCACCAGCGAAAATCCATTGTCCAAAGATGTTTTGGGCAAACCGGCACAAGTTTCTTTGCAGTCAAGCCCAGACGGGGACAAATTGCTGATCACCCCTTTGAAAAACTGATTTTTATTTTTTATTTTGTCTAAGAAAGTTTATCCATGGCAAAAATCGTTGTTGTGACCTCTGGCAAAGGCGGTGTGGGTAAAACCACCACCAGTGCCAGTTTCGCCACTGGCTTGGCCCTCAAAGGCTTCAAGACCGCTGTCATTGATTTCGATGTGGGTCTGCGCAACCTGGACCTGATCATGGGGTGTGAGCGCCGCGTGGTGTATGACCTGATCAACGTGATCCAGGGCGAAGCCAACTTGAACCAAGCCCTCATCAAAGACAAACAATGTGACAACTTGTTTGTGTTGGCGGCCTCTCAAACCCGTGACAAAGATGCCTTGTCTCAAGAAGGCGTTGAAAAGGTTTTGAACGACCTGAGTGACATGGGTTTTGAGTACATCGTGTGCGACTCACCAGCAGGCATCGAGACCGGTGCCCTGATGGCCATGCATTTTGCTGATGAGGCTTTGGTGGTGACCAACCCCGAGGTGTCTTCGGTACGCGATTCAGACCGCATTTTGGGCATGTTGGCGAGCAAAACCAAACGTGCCATTGAAGGCGCTGACCCCATCAAAGAACATTTGCTGATCACCCGCTACAACCCCAACCGGGTTGAAGAAGGGCAGATGCTGTCGCTGCAAGATATCCAGGACATCCTGCGCATCAAGTTGTTGGGCGTGATTCCTGAAAGCGAAAATGTGTTGCAAGCCTCCAACCAAGGCACACCCGCGATCCACATGGCCAACAGCGATGTGTCTGAGGCTTACAAAGACGTGATCGATCGTTTTTTGGGCGAAGACAAGCCCATGCGTTTCACCGAAGCTGAAAAACCCGGTTTCTTCAAACGTTTGTTTGGAGGCAAGTGAACCATGTCGTTTCTTTCCTTCCTCTTGGGCGAAAAGAAGAAAACTGCCAGTGTGGCCAAAGAGCGCCTGCAAATCATCCTGGCACACGAGCGCAGTGGCCGCAATGCGGCCGAGCCCGATTACCTGCCTGATTTGCAGCGTGAACTGGTGGCGGTGATCAGCAAGTACATCAAGATCAACCCCAATGACATCAAAGTCAATTTGGAGCGTCAGGACAACTTGGAAGTGCTGGAAGTCAAGATCGAATTGCCCGATGTGCGATGAAAATGGACACCCTGTCAAGGGTGACTAGTTTTCAAGAATTGATTACCTATCCAATAAGCAACTTGGGTTGTTCACATTGCCAGAAAACCACCTGAAAAGGTGGCTTTCTTTTTTCAATCTGTGTTCAATGAAGCCCACATCAATCGCGCCGCACGGATGTTGCGCTCTTTGACGTGGCCAAAACCTTTGATGGTTTCGGGTACGCGGGCGACTTCCAGTGCGTGTGCGTGGGTGGTGTCTGACAAGTTGTTCAGTACCCAATCGATGTGCTGCATGTACTCGCGGATCAAGGCGCGTTCGGTCACACGTTCTTCGGTTTTGCCAAACACATCCATTGCCGTGCCACGCAGGCCTTTGAATTTGGCCAGCACTTTAAATCCTGTAAGCATGATCGGGCCAAACTTGCGTTTGACCAATTCACCCTTCGCATTGCGCTTGGACCAAAGGGGTGGGGCCAGGTGGTAGTTCACTTTGAAGTCACCTTCAAAGCTCTCGCTGATGCGTTCCAGAAAACCAGTTTGGGTGTGCAGGCGAGCGACTTCGTACTCGTCTTTGTAGGCCATGAGTTTGTACAAATGGCGAGCCACGGTCTCGGCTAGGATGGTTTTGCCCAAAGGTGCCTCAGTGGCACGCACACGTTCCACAATGCCTTGGTAGAGCTGGGCGTACGTGGCGTTTTGGTAGTCCGTCAAACGCGCCATGCGGTTGGCCACGATGTCTTCCAGGCTGTCGCGCTTTTTGAAAGTGATGACCTGCGATGGGCGGATGTGTTTCATCAGTGCATCAAGGTGCTGCGCGGCATGCCGCCCCCACTCAAAAGCAGCCAGGTTGTTTTTGACCTGCACGTCGTTGAGTTCAATGGCGCGTACCAGTGATTCACGGTGCAAAGGCACCCAGCCTTTTTGCCAGGCGTAACCCAAGATCATCGGGTTGACGTAAATCGTGTCACCCATGAGTTGTTTGGCCAGGGCATCGGCATCAAAAGCGCCAACGCCTTCCACACCCACTTGTGCCGTGATTTCGGCCACGCATTGCTCAGCCGGGTTTTGCCAGTTGCCGTTTTTCACAAAGGCAGCGGTGGGCGTGCTGTTGCTGTTCATGGCCACATGGGTGCGGCCTGGGCGCATGCGCAAAGTCGTTTCTTTGGACGCGCTGACGATGGGGTCGCAGCCGATGATCAGGTCAGCTGCGGCCATGCTCACGCGGGTGGTGCGGATCTCGTTTTGCATGTTGGCGATCAGGATGTGACTCCAGGTCGCACCGCCTTTTTGGGCCAAACCCGCCGAGTCTTGCGTGACGATGCCTTTGCCTTCCATGTGCGCGGCCATGCCTAGCAGCTGGCCAATGGTGATGACGCCGGTGCCTCCAACACCCGCGACCACGGTGCCCCAAGGCTCGGTGATGGTGGGCAATACAGGCTCAGGCAAAGCCCCCAAACTGGCCGGATTGATCGTGGTATTGGTGGTTGACGATTTCTTTTTGAACGTGCCGCCTTCTACGGTGACAAAGCTGGGGCAAAAGCCTTTGAGGCAGCTGGTGTCCTTGTTGCAGGTGCTTTGGTTGATGGTGCGTTTGCGGCCGAGTTCGGTCTCCAAAGGCTCGACCGACAAGCAGTTCGATTGCACACCGCAGTCGCCACACCCTTCGCACACCTCTTCGTTGATCATCACGCGCACCGCGGGATCGACCATGGTGCCGCGTTTGCGGCGGCGCCGCTTTTCGGTGGCGCAGGTCTGGTCGTAAATGATGACCGTGGTGCCTTTGATTTCACGCATTTCGCGCTGAATGCGGTCGAGTTCGTCGCGGTGGAATACGCGCACGCCTTCGACCAAAGCGACACCCTCGTATTTCTCGGGTTCGTCGGTCACGACCACGATGCGCTGCGCGCCTTCGGCCTTCATGCTCATGGCGATCTGCACCACGCTGTGACCTTCGGCGCGTTCACCCACAGGTTGGCCGCCGGTCATGGCGACGGCGTCGTTGTACAAAATCTTGTAGGTGATGTTCACGCCCGAGGCCACGCTTTGGCGCACCGCCAATATGCCGCTGTGGAAATAAGTGCCGTCGCCGATGTTGGCAAAGATGTGCTGGTCGGTGCAGAAGGGCTGCTGGCCGCTCCATGGCACGCCTTCGCCACCCATCTGGGTGAAGCCCGTGGTGCTGCGGTCCATCCAGAGGCTCATGAAATGGCAGCCAATGCCCGCCATGGCGCGTGAGCCTTCGGGCACCTTGGTGGAGGTGTTGTGTGGGCAGCCCGAGCAGAACCATGGCGTGCGTTCAGCCGCTGCCCCCAAGGTCAGGGTTTGCAAGGATTTTTCTTTGGCGTCCAGCACGGCCAGGTGGGCGTCGATGCGGGCGATGGTGTCGGCATCGAGGCCCAGCTTTTTCAGCCGCTTGGCAATGGCCAGTGCAATCAAGGCGGGCGTCAGGTCGGCATTGGCCCGCAGCAAGGTGCGCTGGGTCGGATTGGCCGTTGACCATTCGCCGCCCGAGGTGTCGCCATCGGCCTCGTCGAATTTGCCCACGATGGTGGGGCGCATACCGTCGCGCCAGTTGTACAGCTCTTCTTTAAGTTGGTATTCGATGACTTGGCGTTTTTCTTCGACCACCAAAATCTCGCGCAAGCCAGTGGCAAATTCGCGGGTGGTGTGCGATTCGAGGGGCCAAACCACGCCCACTTTGTGTACCCGAATGCCCAAGCGCTGGCAGGTGGCGTCGTCCAGACCCAGATCGAGCAGGGCTTGTCGTGTGTCGTTGTAGGCCTTGCCGCTGGCGATCAGGCCGAACCGATCATTCGGGCCTTGGATGACGTTGTGGTTGAGCTTGTTGGCGCGGATGTAGGCGAGAGCCGCGTACCACTTGTAATCAAACAAACGCGCTTCTTGTTCCAGCGCGGTGTCGGGCCAGCGGATGTGCACACCGCCGGGCGGCATGACGAACTCGGGCAAGACAATTTGCACCCGCTCGGGGTCAATGTGCGCCGTGGCGCTGGACTCGACGATCTCCTGGATCGTCTTCATGCCCGACCAGATGCCTGCAAAACGGCTCAGGGCAATGGCGTGCAGGCCTTGGTCCAGGATGTCTTGCACGCTGGCCGGGAAAAACACGGGCAAGCCGCAGGCCTTGAAGATGTGGTCGCTCTGGTGCGCTGCGGTGGAGCTTTTGGCCACATGGTCATCGCCCGCCACCGCCAGCACGCCGCCCCACGGTGTGGTGCCCGCCATGTTGGCGTGTTTGAACACGTCTGAGCAGCGGTCCACGCCGGGGCCTTTGCCGTACCAAATGCCAAACACGCCGTCGAACTTATTGGTGCCAGGAGGTGCAAAACCCAATTGCTGTGTGCCCCACAAGGCGGTGGCGGCCAACTCTTCGTTCACGCCAGGCTGGAACACGATGTGCTGGGCCTTCAGGTGGTCTTTCGCCTTCCACAGCGATTGGTCGTAGCTGCCCAAGGGCGAGCCCCGGTAACCGCTGATGAAGCCAGCGGTGTTCTTGCCTTGCAGGGCGTCGCGTTGGCGCTGCAGCATGGGCAGTTTGACCAAGGCTTGCACGCCACTCATGAAGGCGCGGCCCACATCCAAGCTGTACTTGTCGTCCAGCGTCACCGTTTCAAGAGCTTGGCGAATCGATTCGGGCAAAGGGGCGTTCATGGTCTGTCCTGCGTCTGAAATGGATGGCACAGTTTAGAGCGTGTCAGCGGACAAGTGCTTGCTTTCGGCGACAGGATTTGCCCTATGATTTGAAAGATTCTTGCTCAAAAAGGCTTATTATGGAAACACTGGACAAATTTGATTGGGCCATATTGAATGAACTGCAAACCAATGGCCGCTTGACCAATGCCGAACTTGCGCAAAGGGTAGGGCTGTCGGCGGCGCCTTGTTGGCGGCGTGTGCGGGCGCTGGAAGAATCGGGCGTGATCAAAGGCTACCGCGCTGAGATTGACAGGCAAAAGGTGGGCCTGGATGTGTTGGCCTTTGTGCGCTTGGACGCTGAACGCAACCGGGGTGACATCACCCGCCAACTGGAAGAAGCGATTCAGAAAATTCCCGAGGTGGTGTCTTGTCATTACATCAGCGGTACCGGCACCTTTGAGTTACAGGTGGTCAGCAAAGACCTGAACACCTTCAGCCAGTTCGCCCGTGATGTGTTGATCAACTTGCCCAATGTGAAAGACCTGCACACCAGCTTTTCATTGGGCGAGGTCAAGGCCGCAGGTGCCTTGCCGCTCAATCCCTGAGTTTCAGAGGCGTCACTCCGGTCAAGCCAATCACCCGAGGTGTTGCCGGGTTCAGGGATGCTGTAGGCCTTGGCACCCTGCCTGTAAAATGAGCAGCTTCAGCCGACCCCGTGGCAGGGTGGCTCCATGGCGCTGGCGGCGTTCATTTATGGGCCTCGATCTGAGGCAGACCAACATGCTTTACCCTCAAGAATTCGATGTGATCGTGGTCGGTGGCGGCCATGCCGGAACCGAAGCGGCGCTGGCCTCGGCCCGCATGGGCTGCAAAACGCTCTTGCTCAGCCACAACATCGAAACGCTGGGCCAGATGAGCTGCAACCCCAGTATTGGTGGCATTGGCAAGGGCCATCTGGTCAAAGAAGTCGATGCGTTGGGTGGTGCCATGGCGCTGGCCACCGACGAAGGCGGTATCCAGTTCCGCATCCTCAACAGCTCCAAAGGCCCTGCCGTGCGCGCCACGCGCGCCCAGGCCGACCGTATTTTGTACAAAGCCGCCATCCGCCGCATGCTCGAGAACCAGCCCAACTTGTGGTTGTTTCAACAAGCTGTGGACGACCTCATGGTGGAGGGCGACCGGGTGGTGGGCGCCGTCACTCAGGTGGGTATTCGCTTCCGTTCGCGCACGGTGGTGCTGACGGCGGGCACGTTTTTGGACGGCAAAATCCATGTGGGTTTGCAAAACTACGCGGCGGGCCGAGCGGGCGATCCCCCGGCCGTCAGCCTGTCGGCGCGCCTGAAAGAGCTGAAGCTGCCGCAAGGGCGCCTGAAGACCGGCACACCGCCGCGTTTGGATGGCCGCACCATCGATTTTTCCAAGTGTTCCGAGCAGCCCGGCGACGGTGTGCCCGGCGGCATGAACCCCGAGGGGGGAGTGCCTGTATTCAGCTTCATGGGCAAGGCCGACATGCACCCACAGCAAGTGCCGTGTTGGATCACCCACACCAACGAGCGCACGCACGAGATCATCCGCTCGGGCTTTGACCGCAGCCCCATGTTCACCGGCAAGATCGAGGGCGTGGGTCCGCGCTATTGCCCCAGCGTCGAAGACAAGGTCAACCGTTTTGCCGACAAAGACAGCCACCAGATTTTTCTGGAGCCCGAAGGCCTGACCACGCACGAGTACTACCCCAACGGCATCTCGACCAGCTTGCCGTTTGACATCCAGTACGACCTGGTGCGCTCGATGAAAGGCTTGGAAAACTGCCACATCTTGCGTCCCGGCTACGCCATTGAATATGACTTTTTTGACCCCCGTTCACTGAAGAACAGCTTTGAGACGCGGCAGATCAACGGCTTATTTTTTGCGGGCCAGATCAACGGCACCACCGGTTACGAAGAAGCAGCCGCGCAGGGGTTGTTCGCGGGCATCAACGCTGCGCTGCAATGCCGGGGCGAATCTGCCTGGTTGCCTGCGCGTGACCAAGCTTATTTGGGTGTGTTGGTCGATGACCTGGTGACGCAAGGCGTGACCGAGCCTTACCGCATGTTCACCAGCCGAGCCGAGTACCGCCTGCAGCTGCGCGAGGACAATGCCGACGCGCGCTTGACCGAAGTGGGGCGACAAATGGGTCTGGTGGACGACGCCCGCTGGGACGCGTTCAGCCGCAAGCGCGACGCTGTTTCACGTGAAACAGGGCGACTGAAAGCCACCTGGGTGAATCCGCGCAACTTGCCAGCGGCCGAGTCTGAGCGGGTGTTGGGCAAAGCCATTGAGCATGAGCACAACCTGTTTGACCTGTTGCGCAGACCGAATGTGAGTTATCCAGCGTTGATGACGCTTGACGGCGGCCGAATGGCCAGTGCCGATGTTTCACGTGAAACGCTGGGCGACTTGAGCGCTTCAGTGATTGAGCAGGTGGAGATCGCCGCCAAATACTCCGGCTACATCGACCGCCAAAAAGGGGAGGTGGAACGGGCTGCGTTTTATGAACACCTGCGCCTGCCGGAAAGCTTGGACTACCTGCAGGTCTCTGCCTTGTCGATTGAAGCGCGGCAAAAGCTGGCCAAACATCGCCCCGAAACCCTGGGTCAAGCTTCGCGCATCTCGGGCATCACGCCGGCCAGCGTGTCATTGCTCTTGATTCATCTGAAGAAAGGTGGCTTCAAAGGGTTCATGCAAACCACCGAGGAAGGCGTGCAGGCATGAGTGTGAATCTGGAAGCAGGCCTGCGCTCGGGTGCGCAAGCTTTGGGTTTGGCTTTGTCGGATGCGCAGATTCATCACTTGCTGGCTTATGCGGCGCTGATCCAGAAATGGAACAAGGTCTACAACCTGACCGCTTTGCGCGACCCGGCCGACATGCTGACGCACCACCTGTTGGACAGCCTCACGGCCATTGCGCCTTTGTTCCGTCATACGCAAGGGCAGCCGACCAAGGTGCTGGATGTGGGTTCGGGTGGCGGTTTGCCCGGCGTGGTCTTGGCCATCTGTATGCCCGAGTTGAATGTGACCTGCGTGGACACCGTGGCCAAGAAAGCCGCCTTTGTTCAGCAAGTGGCCGTGAGCCTGAAATTGCCCAACTTGCGTGGTATCCACGCCCGCGTCGAATCCCTGACCGATCCGTACCAGGTCATTTGCTCCCGCGCCTTTGCTTCCTTGCCTGATTTTGTAACCTGGTCCCGTTCGGCACTGGCCGAGGGCGGGGTATGGATGGCCATGAAGGGCAAACACCCGCAGGGCGAAATCGATGCATTGCCTGCCGATGTGAGTGTGTTTCACGTGGAACCTTTAACGGTGCCGGGCCTGGATGTGGAGCGCTGCATGGTGTGGATGAGGTCCGTTCAGACGGGATAATCCTGAACCGAGAAGGCGCGACGGGGGGCGGGCTTACCGCTCAAAAAGCCGTCAGGCCTGGGCAATACAGCAGGGGTCGTGAGCGATGGATGGCTTGTTTCACGTGAAACATGGATGGGGAGAGCCTTCTGTACTGCGTGTCGATCACTTACACTCATGAGTAACTTCCGCCTTTTCGGCGGCATGCAAAATTTGGCGTGCCGGTATCTGGTTGGGCTCGGTTTCAAAATGGTGATGGCCAAACAAGGCCGGTGTCACACCTCGCCCTGTTTTTGAAAGGCTTGCATGTTCTTTGGCATTTCTGATTACGGCGCATTTGTGGTGGCCATTGTGGTGTTTCTGGCCATTCCCGGACCCGGGAACCTGGCCCTCATCACGTCCACCAGCAAGGGGGGTGTGGCCGGTGGTCTCATGGCCACATTGGGGGTCATCGCAGGGGATCAGGTTCTGATGTGGCTGGCCGTGGCGGGTGTGGCCGCGGTGTTGACCACATACCCGGCGGCATTTGCGGCCATCCAATGGCTGGGCGCCGTGTACCTGGCTTGGTTGGGCTGGAAGATGTTGTCGGCCAAACCCGGTGACGCGCCTGTGCTGAACATCCGGCCCCGGCAGTATTTCCAGCAGGCCTTGGCGATTACCTTGCTCAACCCCAAGGCGATCGTTTTTTACATGGCGTTCTTTCCCTTGTTTGTGGACCCCAAAACCCACATGGGCTTGATCAGCTTTGGCATCATGGCCGCCACCATTGCGGGTTTGACCTTTTTGTATGGCTTGGGCATGACCTTGCTGACGCACCACTTGGCCGAGCGCATGCGGGCCAACCCCAAGGTGGGGCAAGTGCTGGAAAAGGTGGCGGGCATTTTTCTTGTGGGCTTTGGCATCAAGCTGGCCATATCCAAATAAAACCGGGAGCACGATATGGCCAAAATTTTCTGCATCGCCAACCAAAAAGGGGGCGTCGGCAAAACCACCACCACGGTCAACCTGGCCGCAGGCTTGGCCAAAGTCGGACAACGCGTCTTGCTGGTCGACTTGGACCCGCAAGGCAATGCCACAATGGGTTCGGGCATCGACAAACGCGCTGTCGAATTGAGTGTTTACGACGTGCTGTTAGAGTCCGCCTCGATTGCCGAAGCGGTCGTCAAGGCCGACAAGTGTGGCTACGATGTGCTCAGCGCCAACCGCGAGCTGGCCGGTGCCGAGGTGGAGCTGGTGCAACTGGAGCACCGCGACCAGCGCCTGAAAAACGCCATCGCCGTGGTAGATGCCGATTACGATTTTGTGCTGATCGACTGTCCGCCATCGCTGTCCATGCTCACCCTCAATGGCCTGTGCTCGGCCCACGGCGTGATCGTGCCCATGCAGTGTGAATACTTTGCCTTGGAGGGTTTGACGGATCTGGTCAACACCATCAAGCAGGTGCACGCCAACTTGAACAAAGACTTGAAAATCATCGGCCTTTTGCGGGTCATGTTTGACCCGCGCATCACGCTGCAGATGCAAGTCAGCGACCAGCTCAAGGCCCACTTTGGCGACAAAGTGTTTGACACCGTGATTCCGCGCAACGTGCGCTTGGCCGAGGCACCCAGTTATGGCTTGCCTGGCGTGGTGTTTGACCCGTCGGCCAAGGGCAGCCAAGCCTATGTGGACTTTGCCCGCGAAATGGTCAAGCGTGCGCCCACGCTGTGAGCCAAGAGAACCATCGCGCCATGACCAATTTGACCGATGACGCAAGCGCTGGCTCAACCGGGGTTGTGGCCAGTGTTTTGATCTTGCCCGGCTGGCAAGGCAGTGGGCCGACTCATTGGCAAATGCAGTGGGCGCGGTTGCACGGCTATACCGTGGTGGAACAAAACGATTGGCTGCAACCCCGTCGCGGGGACTGGCTGGCTCGCCTGGACGAGGTGGTCATCGATGCACCAGGTTCGGTGGTGTTGGCGGCGCACAGTTTGGGCTGCATTCTGGTGGCCGCTTGGGCCTCGTTTTCACGCCACACCGCCCGCGTGCGAGGCGCCTTGTTGGTGGCGCCCGGAGACGTGGAGGCGCCAGAGATGCCGGACCGTTTTCCCGGATGGACGCCCATCGTGCGCCAGCGCTTGCCATTCAAAAGCATTTTGGTGGGCAGCCAAAACGACCCTTATTGCCACGCAGACCGCGCCCAGGCTCTGGCGCACGACTGGGGCGCCCAATGGCTCGACTTGGGGCAGGCTGGGCACATCAACGCCGATTCATCTTTAGGTGCTTGGCCTCAAGGCCATGCGCTCTTGCAAACCCTCATGAAGGAATGACCATGGTCACCAAAAAACCCAAAGGATTGGGCCGCGGACTGGAAGCCCTGCTGGGCCCCAAAGTGCAAGACCCTCCGGCTGTGGCCAACAGCGGCCAGCCCAGCCAGCTCAAGCTCGAGCAGATGGTGGCCGGCATGTACCAGCCGCGCACCCGCATGGACGAAGGTGCCCTGTACGAACTGGCCGAGTCGATCAAGGCGCAGGGCATCATGCAGCCGATCTTGGTGCGCCAGCTTTCTGAAGGCCCAAACGCTGGCAAATACGAGATCATTGCGGGCGAGCGTCGCTTTCGTGCCTCACGTTTGGCAGGTCTGGAATCCGTCCCTGTTTTGGTGCGCGATGTGCCCAACGAGGCCGCTGCCGCCATGGCGCTCATCGAGAACATCCAGCGTGAAGACCTCAACCCACTGGAAGAAGCCCAGGGCCTGCAACGCCTGATCAAAGAGTTTGGGCTCACTCACGAAACGGCGGCGCAAGCGGTCGGCCGCTCCCGCAGCGCTGCCAGCAACCTGCTGCGCTTGTTGAATCTGGCCGACCCGGTACAAAGCATGCTCATGGCGGGGGACCTGGACATGGGGCATGCCCGCGCCCTGTTGCCCCTGGACAGGGCGGCCCAAATCACGGCCGCCAACCAGATTGCGGCCAAAAAGCTGTCGGTGCGCGAGGCCGAAAGTCTGGCCAAAAAGTTGGGCGCCGAGTTCAATTTGGTCACGCAAAAGCCTAAGAAGGAAAAGTCGCGCGACATCCGCCGGGTGGAAGAAGAGCTGTCGGATCTGCTGATGGCCGAGGTGGAGGTGCGCGTCAAGAAACGCGTCAAACGTCTGGGCAAGATGGAAGAAATGGGTGAGTTGAGCATCCAGTTTGGTTCGCTTGATGAACTCAATGGCCTGATCGACAAGTTGCGGGGCTGAAGACACACCATGGCGAAAGTGCAAAAGCCAGCGTCCATGTTCTGGCGGAACTTGTTTCGCCCGGATGGGTTTTTGCGCCAGGAAATGCTCACCATCTATTTGATGCTGGTGGGTGTCACCACTTTTTTTGGATATGTGTCCACACCGGTCGAGCGGGTGTCGCAAGCCAATCTGGTGGTGTCGGTGCTGGCCGTGTGTTTGCTGATGGTGGTGCGTGTGCGGGCCTTGTTCGAGCTCATCGTGCACACCATCATGGCCTTGCTGGTGATGCTGATTGTGTTCACGGCCACCCAGACCGGCGGCATCAATTCCACATCGGTGGTCTGGCTCAGTGTGTTTTCTGTTGCCGTTCTGCTCTTGCTGGGCAGGGTGGCGACGCTGATCTGGATTGCCATCATGCTGTGCGGCATCTGGGGCTTGACGCTGGCCACCTGGATGGGCTGGATCAGCAGCCATGTCAACAACGCGTCGACGTCGTTCATCGGCTGGGCCTGGCTGAACCATTTGCTGGCCCTGATGAATTTGATGATGGCGGTGCGCATTTACGAACACCTGCAGCAAGTCCAGTTGCGCAAGCTCAATCAGCGCAACAACGAGATCAAGGCGACCCATCAGGCCTTGATTCAGGCGCAAGCCCACAAAGACGAATTCGTGGCGGCCGTGGGCCATGAACTGCGCACACCCATGAACGCCATTTTGGGTTTCAACGGCGTGCTGCGCCGCGAGCTGGAGGACGATCCCGAGCAGCTGGCGGTGGTCGGTCACATTCGCCGCTCAACTGAGCATTTGCTGCAAGTGGTCAACGACATTCTCGATTTTTCGCAATTGCAAGCGGGCAAATTGCACCTGAACCCGGTGGACTACGAAGTACGTGCCTTGACCGATGAGCTGCAACAACGCCATGGCGAGAAGGCCCGCAGCAAAGGGGTTGCTTTGTGCATTCATTGCGATCCGGTTTTGCCTTTGCGCTTGCAGGGTGACCGCAACCGGCTGCTCCAGATCCTGAACAACCTGGTGGACAACGCCATCAAGTTCACGGCCGAAGGGGTGGTGGACGTGAAACTGATCGCCCAAGGTGAATGGTTGCGGCTGGAGGTGCGCGATGCCGGGCGCGGCATCGCACTTGAGCGGCAGCAACACATTTTTCGCCGCTTTGAACACGCGGATGTGCAGACCAACCGCACTTATGGCGGTACGGGCTTGGGCTTGACCTTGTGTGAAAAACTGGTCAGCTTGCATGGCGGAAAAATTGGCGTGGTCAGTCAGCCGGGGCACGGCGCCTTGTTCTGGCTGGAGATTCCGCTGCAGGCTGCACAGGACCAAAGCCCCGAAGACCTGCAAGATGACGAACTGGCCGACGAGGTGTTGAACATTCTGGTGGTCGATGACAACCGGGTGAACCTGATGGTGGCGCAGCTGCAATTGCAAAAATGCTGGCCCAGGGCAAAGATCACCACGGTGGACAGCGGTGCCAAAGCGCTGCCGCTGCTGGATGCGCAGGTGTTTGATGTGGCCCTGGTGGACATGATCATGCCGGTCATGGACGGCATGCAGCTGACGCAGCACATTCGCCAGTTTTTTCCGGCCATCGCCGCA
Source organism: Limnohabitans sp. Rim8 (assembly GCA_945897795.1). Lineage (GTDB taxonomy): Bacteria > Pseudomonadota > Gammaproteobacteria > Burkholderiales > Burkholderiaceae_C > Limnohabitans_A. The sequence goes on from CAMDFT010000015.1 coordinate 14,981, forward strand.
CGCATGCCGATTCTGGCGTTGACTGCCAACACCAATCCGGTGGACCGCGAAAAGTGTCTGGCTGCAGGCATGAACGATGTGCTGCACAAACCGATGGACGAGGCCGTTTTGATGCGCACCGTGGCCCATCAGGTGCGCTTGGCGCGGGAGGCCCGGCTGTGAACCGCAACACCGGGCTTGAGCAGTGGGCGTCCCGAATCGTTTCGTGGGTGCCCGTGGCTTTTCAGCAGGGCAAGATGCCGTATGTGTTCTTTTTTGCGCTGGTGCTGATGCCGGTTTTGTTGATGTTTGCCGTGATCAGTCCGTACCCGTACGCGTCGGTGATCTTCAGCTTGTTTGCCGTATTTTTGCTGTTGCTGCTGGTTCTGGTTGACCGGGGCATGTCCTTGAACAGGGCGATCCATATGGGGACCGCTTTGGGGGCCATCGTGTTGCTTTACAGCGCGTGGGTGTCCGGTGGCATCCACTCGCCTCGGCTGTCTTGGCTGTTGCTCTTGCCGCTGACGCCTTTTTATGTGATCAACCGCAGAGCGGGCATTTTTTGGCTCGCGGTGGTGATGGCTTTGCAGCTGTTCATCGCCGTCGCCAGCCACTTGGCGTGGGTGCCCGTGTTCGAGATCGGGGATGAACATGTGCTGTCCTCGTTCATGGTCTACACGCTGGCGACCTGCGTGCTCATTGTGGTGCCCCTGATGTACGACCACATGTACCGCCAGGCGCTGGACGCCAGCCGCAGCCATCAGCGCGAACTCGAAGAGCGGCGCGAAGAGCTGGAACACACGTCACAGATGCGTGAACATTTCATCGCCACCGTCAGCCACGAGCTGCGCACGCCGATGAACGCCATTTTGGGCTTCAATGCTTTGCTGCTGGCCCGCTTGGGTGACAAGCCCGAGGCCCGCAAAGTGCTCAACCACACGCGCCAGTCGGCCGATCACCTGATGACGGTGATCAACGACATCCTGGACTATTCGCAATCGCAGGCGGGTCATCTGGTGATTCAGCCGGAAACCTTTGAATTGCGCAAAACAGTAGAGCACGCCTTCGAGCTGTTTTTCCCCCGCGTCAAGAGCATGGACTTGGCCTACCGCATCGAACTGGATGAAAAGCTGCCGCAGTGGGTGCATACCGACCGCCACCGCCTGATGCAGGTGCTGGTCAACTTGTTGGGCAACGCGCTCAAATTCACCCACCAAGGTCAGGTGGTGTTGCGCGTTGAGTGGCAAAACCCCGGGGTGATGTTTGCCGTGCAAGACACCGGCATCGGCATTGCCAAAGACCGGCAAGCGGAAATTTTCAACCGTTTCAGCCAGGCCAACGGGGACATTCAAGCGCTCTATGGTGGCAACGGGCTGGGGCTGGCCATCTCGCGCACTCTGGTGCAGCTGCTGGGCGGAGACATCGGCTTTGCAAGCGAACCCGGGCAAGGCTCGCGGTTTTGGTTTCATTTGCCATTGACCGCTTGTCCAGAGCCGCAACAGAAACCGTCTGCAGCGCGGATGGCGGTTCAGACGGCTCAGCTGCCTTGGCGATTTTTGATTGTTGACGACCACCCGGTCAACCGCTTGCTGGCCCGTCAGGTTTTGCAAAACGCCTGGCCGCAAAGCCAGATTGTGGAAGTGTCGGATGGACAGCAAGCGGTGGACACCTTGTGTCAACAGCCATTTGATCTGGTGCTGATGGACATGGTCATGCCGGTGATGGACGGCATTGTGGCCACTCGGACGATCAGGGCACAGGGGTCTGCCGCTGTGCGGGATGTGCTGATTTTGGGTTTGACGGCCAACGTCAACCCGGTCGATCTGGACGCCTTCAGGCAAGAGGGGCTGGATGACGTGATGCTCAAGCCCTTTGAGCCGGATCTGTTGTGTGCCAAAGTCGAGCATTGGCTGCTCGAGCGGAATTGAGCGTTGCGGATGAAGACCTGGCTGAACCTGTTCAAAGTGGACACCCTTTTAGATGGGCTGCACGAGTACTCGAATGCGCAACGGCGCACCTGGTTCCTGCGGGCTTGCCTGATTGCTTTGGTAGTTAATTCGTTGGTTTTTTACGTGCTTTACCAGCCTGCGTATGACCACAACATCCATTTGCTTGCCGCGGTGCTCTACCTGGTCTTGCTGGGCACTTTGCAGTGGGGGGCGTTTTATGTGCCCATAGCGCATCTGGGTTTTCTGATTTCCATCGCGCACATTGTTTGGGTGGTCGACCAGAGCGGCGGTATCAACTCGGTCACCATGGTTTGGATGACGGTGGTGACCTTGCCGGCCGCTTTGCTGCTCAGCCGAGTCGGGGCCATTTTCTGGGGGGTTGTGGCGCTGTTTGTCACCTGGCTCATTCTGGCGCTGACCCATGCCGGGGTGATGGGCAGCATGGCGACCATGAGCAACGACATCATGGCCTGGGCATTGGTGAACAAAGTGCTGGTGGCCTGTATGGCGATGGGGGTGGTCTGGCTGGCTGAGCGCATGCACAGTCAGCAGGTCATGCAAATTGACAAGAGCAACCAGGCGCTAGAAGAAACCCACCGCGCATTGCGCCAGGCGCAGGCCCACAAGGACGAATTCATTGCGTCCGTGGGTCATGAACTGCGCACACCCATGAACGCGATTTTGGGGCTCAATGGTATTTTGCGGAGCGAATTGTCAGGCAAATCCGAAGACGCGGAGATCGTCGACCACATCCGTCAGTCCACTGAACAGTTGCTGCGCGTGGTCAATGACATTCTGGATTTTTCGCAACTGCAGGCCGGGCATTTGTCTTTGCGCGAAGACCGGTTTGAACTGAGCGAGTCGGTGCAGAGCGTGCTGGATTTGTTGGCTGAAAAAGCCCAAGCCAAAGGTCTGGAGCTGCGGCTTGAAGACAGCCCGGTTGTGGGCATGTGGGTGAAGGGGGACCGACAACGACTGATTCAGGTGCTCAGAAACCTCGTTGACAACGCCGTCAAATTCACGGCAAGCGGCCATGTGGTTGTGCGCGTCAAAAGCGTGGGCTTGGGCGTGTGGTTTGAAGTGGAAGACTCGGGCATTGGCATTGCGGCCAACCGGCAGCAACAAGTGTTCGACCGCTTTGAGCATGCCGACTCACAAACCAACCGCCAATACGGCGGCACAGGCTTGGGGCTGTCGATCTGCGAGCGGCTGGTCAGTCTGCAAGGCGGGCGCATCGGGGTCAGCAGCGTGCCTGGGCACGGCACCACATTCTGGTTTGAGTTGCCCCTGAGCATGACGGCTGCCGATGACGCTTCAGGTGAGCATCTGCTGGACAAACTGAAGGGACGTTGTTTGCGCATTTTGCTGGTGGACGACAACGCCGTGAACCTGATGGTGGCCCGCCTGATGCTGCGGAAATTTTTGCCCCAATCGGTCATTACCGAAGCCAATGGCGGGGCGGTGGCGTTGGACTTGTTGCGTGAACAGGCCTTTGATCTGGTGTTGATGGACATGGTCATGCCCGACATCGATGGCGTTCAGGCGACCCGAATTTTGCGCAAAAACTTCCCGAAACCCGTGTGTGATGTGCCTGTTCTGGGCTTGACCGCGAGCACCAATCCGATGGACCGAGATCAGTGTTTGGATGCCGGTATGGACGAAATCCTGCACAAACCACTCGATGAGTTGCAACTGTTGGCGCAGTTGTCTCGGTTGCCCTGGCCGGCCATGGTGGAGGGGCAATCATGAAGCGCACGTCATTGGATGATTTGCTGCAGCGCATGGCGTCCTATCTGCCCATGCGTTTCAGTGAAGGTCGGATGCCGTACCTGTTCTTCTTGGTCATCATCATGATCATCGCCATGCTGCTGATTGCGCTGGTGACGCCTTATGACAGCGGTGTTCCGGTGCCACTGGGTTTTGCTGTCGTATTGGTGGTTTTGCTGGTGGCGTTCAGCAAGGGCATGCCCATGCCGGTGGCCGTTCACATTGGCGTGATTGCCGGGCTGACACAAGTGACGTATGCCGGTTGGATGTCGGGGGGTATTTTTTCGCCTCGCCTGGCTTGGTACACCCTGATCCCACTCATTCCCTTTTATGCCATCAGCCGCCGTGCGGGCTTGTTCTGGCTGATGGTGGTGATGGCCTTGTTGGGGGGCTTGTCGTATGCCACTTGGCATGGTTGGTTGCCGCCGCACCCCACGGTCGGTCTGGCGCAGGTGCAGTCTTCTTTTGCCAGCAACGTGGTCACGATGCTGTTGATCTTGTCGGTGGTGTTCTTGTACGACGGCCTTTACCGCAAGGCCTACAGCGAACGCCTCAGGCGCAACCAGGAATTGGAAGACACCCGCCAGGAGCTGGAGCGCACTTCGGAGTTGAGGGAGCAGTTCATTGCGAATGTGAGCCACGAATTGCGCACGCCCATGAACGCGATTTTGGGCTTCAATGCCATGCTGCTGGGGCGGGCAAGCGACAACCCACAGGCCCTGAAAATCCTCAACCACACACGCCAGTCGGCAGACCACTTGATGACGGTCATCAACGACGTGCTCGACTATTCGCAGTTGCAGGCGGGCAAGATCCGGGTGCAGTACGAAACCTTTGCCCTGCACGACACGGTCAACAACGCTTTCAGCCTGTTCAATCCGCGCGTCAAAAGCATGCACTTGCAATACCGCGGTGAGATCGGTGCAGGTGTGCCTGAATGGGTCAACACCGACCGGCACCGCCTGATGCAGATTTTGGTGAATCTGTTGGGCAATGCCATCAAGTTCACGCACCAGGGCCATGTGATTTTGCGGGTGCAATCCGATGCATTGGGTGTTCAGTTTTCAGTCCAGGACAGCGGCATCGGCATTGCCGAACACCAGAAACCCCGGATTTTTCAGCGCTTTGCGCAAGCGGGCGATGACATCCAGTCACGCTATGGTGGAACGGGCCTGGGCCTGTCGATCACCCAGCGTTTGGTCGAACTCATGGGTGGAAAAATCGGGTTTGACAGCACCTGGGGCCAAGGCTCGACGTTTTGGTTCACCTTGCCACTGACGGCACAGGCCCCACCACCACAGCCGGTCATCCTTGCCGATATTTCTACAAACACCAACTTGCAGCGGCTGAATTTTTTGGTGGTTGACGACCACCCCATTAACCGGTTGTTGGTGGAAAAAGTGCTGACCCAACATTGGCCACACTGCAAAGTAACAGAAGCCGAAGATGGCACACAGGCCATGGTGGCCGTCCAAAAAGACCGCTTTGATGCGATTTTCATGGACATGGTGATGCCCAAGATGGACGGCATTGAAACCACGCTGGCGCTGCGCCGCGAAATCGACGAAGCCACACGCAACACCCCAGTCTTGGGGCTGACGGCCAACGTCAACCCGCAAGATCTGGAGCGTTTCAAGGCTTCGGGTCTGAACGCGCTCATGCTCAAGCCCTTTGACCCGGTGCAACTGTGCGCCCAGATTGAACAACTGATGCTGAATCGCCGGCCAGACTGACCAGCGCATCGGGAGCATGCATGGATATCCTTGATTTTCAGGATGGGGCAAACCCGCTTGGGTCTTTGCCTGGATCGTCATTTAATTCAGGATCGATCAATTCGCCTAAAGGTAGGGTCATGTACCTCAGTGGAAAGCAGACCGTTTTGCTGGGCCAGATCATGCAGACCTTGGCTGAGCCGCATGAAGAGCAGGAAATCCGTGAAATCATGGGTGACTTGGTCATGCAATTGCTGGGGGCGCAGTTTTATGCAAGTTACGTCTGGCAGCCAGATTCTTTGAGCTTTGCACAGCCCACCCAGATCAACATGGACCCCCTTAACCTGCGGGCCTATGAAAACTATTACCAGTTTCACGACCCTATCACCCCCCTGATGCAACGCTACCAGGTGGCCGTGCGTGCCACCGATGTGCTGGCGATTGAAGAGCTGAAGAAAACTGAGTTTTTCAACGACTTCCTGAACAAGGATGGCTTGTACTGGGGTGTGAACCTGTACGCCTGGCACCAGGGGCGAAACCTGGGTGACATGCGCATCTGGCGCGACAAGCGCAGGGACAACTTTACACCCGACGAGATGCGCTTGCTGGACATGCTGCAGCCAGCTTTTGTCACCGCATTGGCCAGGGCACAGCGGCCAACCCAACGGCATGAAGTGCAACTCAACACCTTGTCTCAGCGCTTAACGCCTCGTGAGCAAGACACCGCACGCTTGGTGCTGCTGGGCATGCCAGACAAAGAAATCGCCCGGGCGTTGAATATTTCAAGCACCACGGTGCGCACGCACCTGGAAAATGCTTTCCGTAAAGTGGGGGTGAGTAACCGTGCAGCACTGGTGCACAAGTTGAGGGCCTGAAGGCGTTACCCTCCGCAATCTTGAGGATGGTGACCAACCGGGGGTCTGCCTAGCATGAAGAGAACGTCCATCCGGGCGTTTTAACATCCAAGGAGACCCTTATGAACCCCAATGCATCACGGCGAAATTTTTTCAAAACCACGGGCGCTGTATCAGCGGCTACCGTTTTCGGTGGTGTTGGCGTAGGTTTGACGGCTTGCGGTGGCGACTCCTCTTCCACCCCTGAAGACCCCTTGCTGGCCTTGACCGCCACCCAAGTGGTGGCCAACATCAAAAACGGCACGCTCAAAGCCGAGACCTACATGGCGGCCATGATCGCCCGCGCCAAAGCAGCCAGTGGCCTGAACGGCATGATCTTTTTGAACGAGGCTGAAGCATTGAAAGCAGCCAAAGCCGTTGATGCAGCCAAAGCCGCCGGCACCCCATTAGGAGCTTTGGCCGGCTTGCCGATTGTGGTCAAAGACAACATCAACACCAAAGACATGAAGACCACGGGTGGCACGTCATCGCTGCGCAATTTCCAGCCCACAAGCAACGCGCCCTCGGTGCAAAAACTGCTGGATGCTGGCGCCATCATTTTGGGCAAATCCAATTTGCACGAGTGGGCCTTTGGCATCACCACCACCAACTTCACGCTGGGCACCGACCAATCAGGCCTTGCAACACGTGCTGGCAAGAACCCCTATGACACGAGCCGGATTCCTGGTGGCTCATCAGGTGGTACAGCCATCGCGGTGGCTGCTCGCTTCGGGCCAGCAGGTCTGGGCACTGACACGGGTGGTTCCACCCGCGTACCGGCGTCGTTTTGCGGCATTGCAGGCTTTCGCCCTTCGGTGGGAGATGGTGGCACGGACCGCCGCTACCGCGACACCGCCAATGATGCGCTGCCCATCAGCACCACACGAGACACGGTGGGCCCCATGGCTCGAACAGTCGCAGACATTGCCCTGCTCGATGCGGTCATCACGGGTGGCACTGTTCCTACGGCCAAAGCGCTCAAAGGTCTGAAAATCGGCATTCCCGCCGCCTTCTGGACGGGTCTGGACGACAGCGTGAAGCCAGTAGCGGAAGCGGCCAAGAAAAAGCTGGCAGATGCGGGTGTGGTCTTTGTGGAGGCTGATCTGACCGGCATCATGGCGCTCAATGACTCGGTGTCTTTCCCAATTGCGCTGCACGAACCCGTCACAGCCATTCCGGCCTACTTGAATGCCAACAACGCGCCCGTTCGTACCGTTGCAGCTGTGATCGCCGGATTGGCCAGCCCTGACGTCCAAGGTGCTTTTGGTGCGATTGCGGGCGATGTGTTTGGTCCCGCCCCCGGCAATGGCGCTTATGACGCCGCCATGGTTGCCGTTACGGGTGGACGGGCACAACTGCAAAAACTTTATAAAGATTACTTTTTAGCACAAGGTGTGGAGTGCGTTTTGTTCCCCACCACATTGCTGGCCGCACCCAAGATCGACGCCGCCAAAGGCTCCGACAAACTCAGCTACACCGTCGGTGGTGTTGAGCAAAAGGACAAAGACACCTTTGGCACGTGTATCCGCAACACCGACCCGTGTACCAACGCCGGTATTCCGAGCCTGTCGATCCCTGCGGGTCTGACGGCAGGCGGCTTGCCTGTGGGCATGGAGATCGATGGACCTTTGGGTTCGGACTCGAACTTGTTGGCCATCGGCATGGCCATTGAAGCGGTGTGGGGTTCGCTCAAAGCACCAGCGATCTGACAGATGACCGGCCTTGTGCCGGTTTGAAAGAAATAAAAGGCCAGGTGAGAAACCTCACCTGGCCTTTTTTGAAGCGCGTGCTCAATCGGCCGTGAAACCCGAGGCCTTGACCACCGGTGCCCAACGCGCGGTTTCAGTGCTGATCAATGCTTGCAGGTCTTGCGGGCTGCCGCCACCGATTTCCAGGCCCATTTTGGTGAAGCGATCCTTGAGCGCCGGATTTTTCAAAGCCCGGTTCACCGCGGCGTTCAAAGTGGTGATCTGCGCGGAATCCGTGCCGCCCGGTGCGAACAAGGCAAACCAGCCCACGCCCACCAAATCTTTAAAGCCCGACTCACGCAAGGTGGGCACATCCGGGAACAGCGCATTGCGGGTCGGGCCTGAGGTGGCCAGAATGCGGCTTTTGCCTGAGCGGTGCATTTCGCCTTGGTCCACCAAGGTGTCAATGCCCAGCGTGACTTGATCGCCGATGAGGGCCGTCATCAATTGCGCGCCACCGTTGTAAGGCACATGGGTCATGTCGAGTCCTGTTTTCTGACCGATCATGACGCCAAAGAAATGCGGCAAACTGCCTGGGGCGGGTGAACCAAATGAGCCGGTTTTGGGGTTCTTTTTGACCACGGGCACCAAGTCCGCAATGCTGCGAATGGGGCTGTCGGCCTTGACCGACACACCAAACTGAAAGTCGGCAATGTGCGCCACGGGCGCGAGGTCCTTTTGCACGTCGTAGTTGAGTTTCTTGAACACCAGCGGTGCCAGCACCGGCACCACAATCGGTGCCAGCATGACGGTGGAGCCGTTGGGCGGGGCATTTTTCAAGGCTTCAGCGGCGATGCGTCCACCCGCACCCACGCGGTTTTCAACCACCACGGGGCGGCCCAATTCGTCTTTCAGGCGTTCGGCCAACAGGCGTGCGGCCAAATCGGCCGAGCCGCCAGCCCCAAAACCCACCAACACCTTGAGCGGCAAGGGGTCGTTGGCTTGCACCAGCCCAGACACCAACAGCAGCACACTGCTCAACCAAAGCTTCTTTTTCATCATGGTTCCTTGAAGTTCAAAAGGTGAAAACGCAGGCGATGACTGTAGGATTTTTGGCCGACCAGCAACACCCTCAAGATTGACGGGTGGCGCGGCGCCTGTGAAACCCACAGCGGGTTATCACTCTTGACGCTGAGCGTCTGTTTGTTAACTTGAAGCCTTCATGAACAGCCAAGCCGTCCCGCCATGTACCTGAGCACCCAACAATCCAGACGCTTGGCGGACCTGTGTGCCGTGATGGCCTCGGATGTGAGCAAAGCGCAGCTGCTCCAGAGCCTGGCGCAACCGTTGGCGCAGTTCATGCAAGCCGACCACTTGGTGTCTCGTCAGTGGGATGCGGGCAAGAAGCAATACGCCATTTGTGCGTCTTACAACGTCAAGCCTTCCAGGATTCGGGCGTATGAACAGCACTTCCAGTTTTGCGATCCCATCACGCCGCGCTTGCGCCAGTTGCGCCAACCGTCCCGGGTCAGCGATGTGTGTTCGGCGCAGGAACTGGAGCAATCCGAGTTTTACAACGACCACTTGCGCCAGGACGGAATTCATTGGGGTGTGAATGTTTATGCCTACCAAGGCGATGCGTGCCTGGGTGATTTGGTGATTTACAGGGCTCGAGGGCGCGAAGACTTCAGCCGTCAAGACATGGCTTGTCTGAACATCATTGCGCCAGTGTTCACGGCCGCCTTGACCAGGCTTGACGGGATGAGTGCCGCCAAGACCGGATGGATGGGCTACAACGAAGTCGAACTGACACGGTTGTTGACCGGTCGGTGCCAACTCAGCCCACGCGAAACGGATGTGGTGATGCACTGTTTGCACGGGCGCTCAGACAAGGAAATTGCACGACTGTTGCAGATAGGCTTCACCACTGTGCGTTACCACCTGGGCCACGCGTTTGAAAAACTCGGGGTGCAGGGGCGAACCAAGCTGGCCCATCAAGTCGGTCAACTTTTGAGCCAGGCTTAAACCCCAGGCGGGCGAGGCATGGGCGGCAGGGCGCGCTCAATCGCCGCGGCCACGCGCAAAAGATGCCGATCAGAACCACAGGCCCCGTCCAGCTCCAGTCCCACGGGCAAGCCTGCAGCCGTCAAACCCACCGGAATGCTGATGCCCGGCAAACCCGCATTGCTGCCGGGGTCGGTGTTTCGGATCAGTGTTGGGAAGGTGGACATCTGCTGGCCCGACAAGGTCACTTGGTCGTCCTGACCGATCGGTGGGGCGGTCATGCGGCAAGTGGGGAAAGCCAAAGCATCCAGCCGGTGATCTGCAAAGTGGCGGGCATAAACGGCCTGCAGCTTCAGTCGCCTGGCCCTTGCCGCTGCGTAAGCCGCAGAGGTGACCCTTTCGGCCCCGAGTTGCCGCGCCAAAAGCTGGGCCACATCTGGGCTGCCGATGCCCGCCAAGAGTGCATCCATCGGCATGCCGTATTGCCTCAGATAAGCGGGAAGACTCTGCATCATTTCGAACATGACCAAAGTCGAGCCGGTTGCTGGGTTGTGCAAGTTCAGCTCTTGGACATCCAGCGGCACACATGCCACGCCCTGTCGGAGCAGTTCCTGCAAGGACTGCTCAATGGCGGCAAGTACCTCGGGGTCGGCCCCGTCAAAAAAATCAGCACGCGGCAGCCCCAGACGCAAACCCTTGAGTGACAAATGGGGCGAGTCGCAGGGCTCATGCGCCAGCAACCCATCGAGCCAAGCCACATCGGCCACGTTGCGCGCCATTGGCCCCACGGTGTCTTTGGTTGGCGACAAATGCAGGATGCCTTCTGAGGGATAACGCCCCGTCGTGGGGCGAAAGCCGACCACCCCACACAAAGCGGCAGGCAGGCGAACAGAAGCCCCCGTGTCGGTGCCCAGCGCCGCAGGCACCATGCGCGCAGCCACGGCCACCGCGGAGCCACCACTGCTGCCGCCCGAAATGCGCGACGGATTCCAGGGGTTGCGGCAGGCCCCTGTGACGGCATTGTGGTTGGTGCCGCCCAAAGCCAACTCATGCAAATTGGTTTTACCTGCGATCAGGGCGCCGGCCTGAAGCAGGATATCCACCACCGGCGCGTTGCGTTTGGGTCTGGCATCCAGCAAGGCCCGAGTGCCCCCACTGGTGGGCAGATCCGTGGTGTCGATGTTGTCCTTGATTGCGATGGGAATGCCTGCCAAAGTCTTTTGGTATTCAGGGCGCACCTGATCCAGGGCTTTGGCTTGTTCGATCAATCGCTCAGGATCACGGCTGATCCAGGCATTCAGAGGGTTCAGTCGATCGGTTTGCGCAAGCAAGGCCTGCACGTACTCCAGGTGCCCGAGTTCTCGCGTGCGCAGCGCTGAGGCCGCTTTCATCAGGGTGAGTTCGAGGGGGTCCATACGGCATCAAGAATCAAAAACATCTGACTCTAGGGGGCCCTTGAAAACGTGAACACCCCCATCAATGACGGTGCGCAAAAAATCCACCGTATGCAGGCTGCGGCCGTGCTCGCCGGTACGCCTGGTCTGTCGATCCCAGCAGAGGCTTCGGCGGGCCCGTTCAAACGGCATACCGCGCAGTGCCATACTTCATTGATGCCCGTTTAGTCGCAGAAAGCTGCGCCTGACGGTGAGGCGCACGAAGACAAAAAATCCTCGTGCCAGGTACAAGGCTTCTGTGAGAAAACACCCATGTTGAAAAAATGGCTGAGCGATGCGTCCCTGTCCACGGTCGTTGCTGGCTTTGTGGCCGTGCTGGTGGGGTTCACCAGTTCGGCGGTCATTGTTTTTGCGGCTGCACAGGCCTTGGGCGCCAACGAAGCGCAAACCGCTTCCTGGATGTGGGCCTTGGGTTTGGGCATGGGCGGCACCAGCTTGGTGTTGAGCCTTTGGTACCGGCAACCGGTGTTGACCGCTTGGTCAACGCCCGGTGCGGCGGTGTTGGCGGTGACGCAGGGCGTGACCTTGCCGGAAGCCACGGGGGCCTTCATCGTGAGCGCTTTGCTCATCATGGGGGTGGGTTACAGCGGTCTGTTTGAGCGGTGGATGGCGCGCATTCCCTTGGCTTTGGCCAGTGCCTTGCTGGCGGGGGTTTTGGCCCGCTTTGCTTTGGATGCGGTGGGGGCTGTCGGCCAAGCGCCGGTCTTGGTGCTCACCATGGCGGCTGCGTACCTGTTGGGGCGTCGGTATTTTCCCCGATGGGCCGTGCCTGGTGTGCTGGCCGTTGGCGTGGCGGTGGCGGCCTTGCAGGGTCAATTGAATGCGGCCCAGATTGCCTGGGCTTGGGCCACGCCGGTGTGGGTGTCACCCGAGTGGCGTTGGGGCGCCATGGTCAGTGTGGCCTTGCCGCTTTTCATCGTGACCATGGCCTCGCAAAACTTGCCGGGCGTGGCGGCGCAGCGCAGTGCGGGTTACAGCACGCCGATTTCGCCCGTGATCGGGGCCACCGGATGCGTGACCTTGCTGTTGGCCCCCTTTGGCGGGTATGCGCTCAATTTGGCCGCCATCACAGCAGCCATTTGCATGGGCCGTGAAGCGCATGCTGATCCCGCGCGCCGGTACACGGCCTCTGCGGCGGCCGGCATTTTTTACATTCTTTTGGGCTTGGCCGGTGCCTCGATTGTCAGTTTGCTCGCCGCCTTCCCCAAGGCACTGGTGTTGGCCGTTGCCGGATTGGCCTTGGTCAGCACCATCGCGTCGAGCCTGTCCACAGCCATGAAAGACGAGGGCCACCGTGATGCGGCTTTGCTGACTTTTCTGGTGACCCTTTCGGGCCTGAGCATCGCGGGGGTGGGGGCGGCTTTTTGGGGCCTGCTGGCGGGCATCGTGGCACTTTGGGCCTTGTCTCCGCGCAAAGCCTGAAGCGGCTTTGCCTGAGACAACGCCCCTGGGCCTCACATCGAGAAAATCTTCCCCGGGTTCATGATGTTGTGCGGGTCCAGCGCCCGTTTGATGGTGCGCATCATGTCGACTGCGCCTTCGCCGGTTTCGGTGCGCAAAAAGTCCATCTTGTGCAGGCCAATGCCGTGCTCGCCGGTGCAGGTGCCGCCCAAGCGCAGCGCCCTGTTGACCAGTTGCTGATTTAATGCTTCTGCGGTTTCGCACTCCTCTGGGTTGTTCGGGTCGATCAGGTAGCCGAAGTGGAAGTTGCCGTCGCCCACATGGCCCACGAGGAAGTAGGGGATGCCGCTGGCATCGGTTTCCGTGATGGAGTCGAGCAGGCAATCGGCCAGGCGGCTGATGGGCACGCAGGTGTCGGTGCTGATGGCGCGGCAACCGGGCCGGCTTTGTACGGCAGCAAAGTAGGCGTTGTGGCGGGCCGTCCACAGGCGGGTGCGCTCTTCGGGGGTGGTCGCCCATTCAAACGAATTGCCACCAAACTCGCTGGCGATCTCTTGCACCGTCTCGGCTTGCTCTTTCACGCCTGCGGGTGAGCCGTGAAACTCCATCAGCAACATGGGCTCTTCGCGCAGGCCCAGCTTGGCGTAGGCATTGACCATGCGCACGCTGTTGTGGTCCAGCAATTCCACCCGTGCGATCGGCACGCCCAGCTGAATGGTTTGGATCACTGTGCGCACCGCTGCTTCGATGCTGGGGAAAGAGCAAATGGCCGCCGAGATGGCTTCTGGCAAGGGGTACAGGCGCACGGTGACTTCGGTGATGACGCCCAGCGTGCCTTCGCTGCCCACCATCAGGCGGGTCAGGTCATAACCCGCGCTCGATTTTTTGGCGCGGGTGCCGGTGCGGATGATTTCACCCGAGGAGGTGACCACTTCCATGGCCAACACGTTCTCGCGCATGGTGCCGTAACGCACGGCGTTGGTGCCGCTGGCCCGCGTGGCGCTCATGCCGCCAAGGGTGGCGTCCGCACCCGGGTCGATCGGGAAGAACAAGCCGGTGGATTTGATCTCTTCGTTCAGTTGCTTGCGCGTCACGCCCGGCTGCACCGTGACCGTCAGGTCTTCGGCATTGATGGACAGCACTTTGTTCATGCGCATCAGGTCGATGCTGATGCCGCCTTGCACCGCCAGCAAATGGCCTTCAAGCGACGAGCCCACGCCAAAGGGAATGACGGGCACTTTGTGCTCGGCGCATAGCTTGACCGCGTCGGCCACATCTTGCGTGCACTCGGCAAACACCACCGCGGCCGGGGGCGGCACATGGGTGAAGGCCGATTCGTCGCGCCCGTGCTGCTCGCGCACGATCATGGCCGTAGAGAAGTTGCCACCAAAGCGGGCCTTCAGGGCGGCCAAAAAGGCTTCGGGCACGTCGCGTTGCGAGATTTCGGGGGCCAGGTGGGCGGCGGGTGTGGGGGCGTTCATGGGGTATCTCCAGTGGTGGCGGGGCATGGCCGCCAGACGTGTGAATGCGCAGTTTACGCCGCAAACAATGGCCTTGCTGTCCTTTGTCAGACAAGTTGCAGCCACTTGGCCGACAATCACACACCGTTGTAGGAGCCCACCCCTGTGGGCGATTTTCCTGATCCTGCACACTTGAGTGAACAAAAAAGAGAGCAACACCATGGGCAACCGACTCACACAAATCGCCACCCGCACCGGCGACAACGGCACCACCGGCTTGGGCAACAACCAGCGTGTGTCCAAAAACAGCTTGCGCGTGCACGCCATGGGCGAGGTGGACGAGCTGAACTCCAACATGGGCGTGTTGCTGTGCGAAGACATGCCTGCCGACGTGCGCGAGGTGCTGGTCGAGGTGCAGCACCAGCTGTTCAACCTGGGCGGCGAGTTGTCGATTCCCGGCTTTGAGTTACTCAAGGAAGAGGCCGTCGCGGCCCTGGACGAGGCCCTCGAAAAGTACAACGCCCAGCTGCCCAAGCTCGAAGAATTCATCTTGCCTGCCGGCACACGGGGTGCATCGCAGGCCCATGTGTGCCGCACCGTGGCGCGTCGCGCCGAGCGCGCTTGCGTGGCCCTGGGCAACGAAGAAGCCCTGAACGACACGCCGCGCCAATACCTCAACCGTTTGTCCGATTTGATGTTCGTGTTGGCCCGCGTGCTCAACCGCATGAACGGCGGCGATGACGTGTACTGGAAGAGTGCCCGCATGCAAAAAGACCCGGCAGCCTGAAGGTTCAGGGGCTGTCACCTAGGTGCACATTTCAGGGTTGATGCGCATGACAGCGGGGCATGGCCGCTGATACGCTGCAACGCATGAACACCGTGACACGACCCTCCGCTTCTGCCCCTTATCTGCCCCAGATCAGGCTGTACCAAAACTGGCTGCGCGACCAGCGCGGGCTGAGTTTTGACACCTACAACGACCTCTGGCGTTGGTCGGTGACCGAGCTGGATGCTTTTTGGCAAAGCATTTGGGATTACTTTGATTTTCAGTCCCCCACGCCGCACACGGCGGTGCTGTTGAACAACGTCATGCCTGGGGCCAAGTGGTTCCCGGGAGCCCAGACCAATTACGCGCACCAGGTGTTTCGGCATGTAAAGCCCGCTCATGAAGCGGGTTTTTTGGCGGTCATCAGCCACAACGAAAAAGGCCTACGCCGCGAAATGACCTGGCCTGAGCTGCGACGCCAAGTCGCCGCCATGGCCTTGCACTTGCAGGCCCAAGGCGTGCAGCCGGGGGACCGGGTGGCGGCGTATCTGCCCAACATCCCCGAGGCCATGGTGGCGTTTTTGGCCACCATCAGCGTGGGCGGCGTGTGGAGCATTTGCGCGCCCGACATGGGCACCCACGCCGTGCTTGACCGCTTCAAACAGATCGAGCCCAAGGTGTTGATTGCGGTGGATGGCGTGAGCTACGGCGGGCGCGACTTTGACCGCATGCTTGTGGTGCAAGAGCTGCGCGATGCGCTGCCCAGCGTGCGACACGTCATCGTGCACGACAACCTGGGCACGTTGGACCTGGCCCAATGCGACGTGGGCGCCAGCGTGCAGATGTCGGCCATCACGGCGCGAGACGATGCCGCTGTGCGGGCTTTTGAGCCCATGTGGTTGCCCTTTGACCACCCGCTGTGGATCGTTTATTCCAGTGGCACCACGGGTTTGCCCAAGCCCATCGTGCATGGCCACGGCGGCACGGTGATCGTGGCGCTGGCCAACAAAATTTTGCACAACGACATCGGCTGCAGCTACCAACCCAACAGCTGGGGCGAGCGCTTCCATTGGTACAGCTCCACTGGCTGGGTCATGTGGAACGCGCAGGTGGCGGGCTTGCTGAATGGCGTGACCTGTGTGATTTATGACGGTAACCCTGGCGGCAGCAAAGACAACCCCGACTGGGGCATTTTGTGGCGCATGGCGGCGCAAGAGAAGGTGAGCTTTTTCGGCGCGGGCGCGGCCTTTTTTGCCAACTGCCAAAAGGCGGGCGTGGACATCATGCGTTGCGGCGACCTGTCTGCGGTGCGCTCCCTGGGCACCACCGGATCGCCCTTGTCGCCCGAGACCCAAAGCTGGGGCACGGCGCAATTTCAGGCCATCGGCACCGACATCTGGTGGTGCAACATCTCGGGCGGCACCGACTTTGCGGGGGCCTTTTTGGGCGGCCACCGCGAGCTGCCACAAGAGCCCGGCGTCATGCAGTGCCGCGAACTGGGCTGCGCGGTCGAGGCCTGGAACGAAGCGGGCGAGCCCGTGTTGGGCGAAGTGGGCGAGCTGATCTGCGCGCAGCCTATTCCGTCCATGCCGCTGTACTTTTGGAACGACAAGGACAACGCCCGCTACCTGGCCAGCTATTTTGAGATGTACCCCGCAGGCCACGGCCGCCAACCCGGCGGTGGCAACGGCTCGGCCAGCATGGGCGGCGTGTGGCGGCATGGCGACTGGCTGCGCATTGGCGATACCCAAGGCGTGGGCGAAGGCTGCGTGATCTTTGGCCGCAGCGACGCCACCATCAACCGCTACGGCCTGCGCATGGGCACCAGCGAGCTGTATAGCGCGGTCGAAGCCCTTCCCGAAGTCATGGACTCGATGGTGGTGGACCTGGAGTATCTGGGCAAAGAAAGCTACATGCCGCTCTTTGTGGTGCTGCGCCCGGGTACGGCGTTTGACGACGCGATCAAGGCCAAACTCAACAACGCCATCAAGGTGGCGCTCAGCCCGCGCTTCATTCCGAATGAAATCTTCCAGGTGGCTGAGATCCCGCGCACCTTGTCCGGCAAAAAACAAGAACTGCCGATCAAGAAACTCATGCTGGGTCAGCCGCTGGAAAAGGTCGTCAACCGGGACGCCATGGCCAACCCGGGGTGTCTGGATTGGTATGTGGACCTGGCCAAAGTGCATTTGGCCAAGGCCTAAGCTGGCTCCCCTTGCGCCAGACACCGTAGCGAACGCGGGTTTGGTGTTTTCGCAGGAGCCCACCCCTTTGGGCGAAACGATGCTCGCACACCACCAAGATCGTATTCAGACCTGTCACAGGCACTTTTGGCGACTTTTATTCAGTACTTTAAAATAAAGTCGCGACTAAATCACAAAATACTTTAAAAAAGTCGCAAAATAGCGGTCATGAAACGCTACCTTGATGACCGTGTGCAGGCCGATCTGGCCCACAAAATGGTATTCCTCACCGGCCCGCGCCAGGTGGGCAAAACCACGCTCAGCCGCCAACTGATGGCGCAGCAAGGCGGCCATTACCTGAACTACGACGTGCCAGCCGACCGGGCCCTCATCCTGAAACAGCGTTGGAGCCCCCAAGCGCCTTTGCTGGTGCTGGATGAAATTCACAAAATACCCGACTGGAAAGCCTGGCTCAAAGGTGTTTACGACGGCAAACCCGCCACCCAGCAACTGCTGGTCACGGGCAGCGCCCGCATGGACACCTTCCGGCAAAGTGGAGAATCGCTGGCGGGGCGTTTTTTCGGTCTGCGACTGCATCCCCTGTCGGTACGCGAATGGTGTGAGCAAACCGGGGCCAAACCCGATGCTGCGCTGACCCATCTGCTAGAACGCGGCGGCTTTCCTGAGCCCTGCTTGGCCCCAGACAACGAACAAGCCGAGCGCTGGCGCAGGCAGTACTTTGATGGCCTGGTGCGCAACGACGTGCTGGAGTTTTCTCGCATCCAGGAGGTCAACGCCATCCGCCTGTTTGCCCAAATGCTGCGCTCGCGAGTGGGCTCGCCCCTGTCGCTGGCCAGCATGGCGCGCGACTTGGCCGTGTCACCCGTCACGCTCAAGAAATACCTCGACATATTGGAAGCGCTTTTCATTGTCTTTGTGGTGCGACCTTGGCATGACAACATCGCCCGCGCGGTGTTGCAAAGCCCCAAGGTCTACTTTTATGACACTGGCCTGGTCGAAGGTGACGAAGGCCTGCGCTTTGAAAACCTGGTGGCCACTGCTTTGCTCAAGCATGTGCAATGGCAGCACGATGTACAGGGCAAAGAGACCGGACTGCACTACATCCGTACCAAAGACGGGGCCGATGTGGACTTTGCTTTGAGCGAAAAAAACCAGCTCACGCAGCTGGTGGAATGCAAGTTGTCTGATGAAAAACCGCACCGCGCATTGCAACGCTTTGCGCTGGAAAAAGCGCCGGTTCAGGCTGTGCAGGTGGTTCGCAATGCGCGGCATGGCTACACCCTGGGCGATATCCAGATCGCGGTAGCGCACGAATTTCTGAGCGGTTTGGCGGCTTGAGGGCGTGAGCCCAGGAACCCACCTAGCCCGGGAAAAATCCATTCAATGAACTTCCTGATAGTTACAAAACTCTGAAAAAATCCATTGCATTACAAGCACTTGAATACGCTGTATGATTGAAATAACTATTCAGATATCCAT
This sequence comes from Limnohabitans sp. Rim8, assembly GCA_945897795.1. GTDB lineage: Bacteria > Pseudomonadota > Gammaproteobacteria > Burkholderiales > Burkholderiaceae_C > Limnohabitans_A. Next base: position 33,734 of record CAMDFT010000015.1, read on the forward strand.
TCTATGAACCCCGCCGACACCCTGATCGTGATCCTGCGACGCCACAATGGCCATGCCAGCAGCCCCGAGCTGCAGGCGCAGCTGGGCGTGAGCCAGCCCACGGTTTCGCGCCTGCTGGCCCCATTGTTGGCATCGGGCCAGGTGGTCAAGGTCGGCGCTGCCAGGGCGCAACGTTATTTGTGGCCACGCGATGTGCCGGGTGTGGGGCGGCAGGTGCTCATCCACCAGGTGCTGCCCAGTGGTGAGCTGCAAAACTTTGGCACCTTGTATCCGCTGGCCGGAGGCGGCTTCTGGATGGAAGAAGTCGACAAGGCCCATGGTCGCAGTGAGTTTCACCTCAGCTTGCCTTGGTTCTTGATGGACACCCGCCCCCAGGGTTTTCTGGGGCGCGCTTTTGCGCAAGCCCATGCCGAGCTGGCCTTGCCCTCGCATCTGGCGCATTGGAGCGATGACCACATCTTGCTGGCGTTGGTGCGTGCCGGTGAAGACTTGCCCGGCAACCTGCTGATCGGCAGCGCCTCGCTTGACCGCTACCTGGCCCTGCCGCCAAGCCGCAGTGCCGCCCCGGCGGTGACAGACCCTGTTCTAGACTACCCCCGTCTGGCCTTGCAAGCTCTGGGCAACGCCGCCCCTGGCTCCAGCGCGGGCGGCGAGCAACCTAAGTTTTGTGCGGTGAACGATGGCGTGCCCGTGCTGGTCAAGTTCTCGCCAGCAGGCCATTCTCCGGCCGACCAGCGCTGGCGCGACCTGCTGGTGTGCGAGGCGCTGGCACTGCAAACCTTGCAAGCCGCAGGCATTGCCGCTGCACAGACCGACATCGTGCAGGCGGGTGGCCGCGTCTTTTTGCAAAGCCGCCGCTTTGACCGCACGTTGCAGGGTCGCGTGGGCATGGTGTCTTTGGAGATGTACGACGCGCACTACATTGGCATCGGCTCGCAATGGGCGGCCACCGCCATGCAAACCGGCCGCGCAGGCGCAGAAAAACTGAGCGCTGCCGACATCCAGACCCTGTGCCTGCTCGATGCCTTTGGTGCCCTGATCGCCAACACCGACCGTCACCACGGCAATGTGTCCCTGCTACTGCACCTGCACCGCTGGCAACTGGCCCCTGCCTACGACATGCTGCCCATGTTTTACGCGCCGGTGGCGGGCGAAGTGGTGCAGCGCGACTGGGCCAGCCAGCGGCCACGGCCCAATGCCCACACCTTGGGCTTATGGCCGCTGGCGCGGGAGTTGGCGGTGCGGTTCTGGCAACGCGCAGCGGCGGATCAGCGAATCAGTGACGCATTTCGCGAAGTGGCGCATGTCAATCATGGGTTGGTGACCCGGCTTTAATCAACCTGTTCAAGCTTGGATGGACAAAAAAACGGCGTGCCGCTCTCGCGTGCACGCCGTTTTCTTTTGAGCGGAACCCGAAATCAGTTCTTGTGCAGCTCAGCGTTCAATTCGCCCCAGCTCTTGTTGCGCGGGATGGCGTGCAGCGCGCCCGACTGTGAATCGCGGCGGAACAAGATGCCGTTTTTGCCGGACAGTTCTTTGGCTTTCATGACCGAGCCGTCGGGCATTTGCACGCGGCTGCCGCCGGTGATGTAGCAACCGGCTTCGACGATGCAGTCGTCGCCCAGCGAGATGCCGATGCCGGCGTTGGCGCCCAGCAGGCAGCGCTTGCCGACCTTGATGACTTCTTTGCCGCCACCCGACAGCGTGCCCATGATGGACGCGCTGCCGCCGATGTCGCTGGCGTCGTCCACCACCACACCCGCGCTGATGCGGCCTTCCACCATGCTGGCGCCCAGTGTGCCGGCGTTGAAGTTGCAAAAACCTTCGTGCATGACGGTGGTGCCGCTGGCCAGGTGCGCGCCCAGGCGCACGCGGTCGGCGTTGGCAATGCGCACGCCAGACGGGATCACGTAGTCCGTCATCTGAGGGAATTTGTCCAAGCCCTTGATTTCGAGCACGCGGCCGGTGCCACGGGCTTTCAGGCGGGCGGCGGGCACATCGGCCAGCGCGCAGGGGCCGAAGTTGGTCCAGGCCACGTTGGGCAGCAGGCCAAAGATGCCGGTCACGTTGGCGCCGTGCGGCAACACCAAGCGGTGGCTCAGCAGGTGCAGGCGCAGGTAGGCGTCGTGCGTGTCGGTGGGCGCGTCGGCCAGGCTTTTGATCTCGGTGCGAACCGCTACCACGGTGGCATTGCGCACGCTGCAGGCGACCAAGGCTTGGGCCACGTCTGCGCCCAAAGCGGCGACGGCTTCGGCTTGGGTCAGGCGGGTGCTGCCGCTGGCGGCGACGTCGTCAGCCAGTTCGGGGGCCGGAAACCAGGTGTCCAACACGGTGCCGTCAGCGGCGATGGTGGCCAGGCCCGTGGCGCGTGCGCCGGTGGTTTGGAGTGTGCTCATGTTTTGGTTCCGAAAAAATGGCCTACCAAGTGTGTGGGCCGTTGCGTCAAGGGTGGCCAGATTATCGCGGAAGGCGGCATGTCACAAATTATTCATGGGCCTTACATAGACTGGACAATTTTGTAATCTTCACGATATTCGGCGCAGGTGCTGGTATCCACCACCACGCACAACGCAGACGCTTCCAAAACCATGCCTGCTCGACTTTTCACCAACGCTGCTGCCATGTTGTCCAGCAGAACCTCGACAGAATCTCCTGACCGGTTCAGGGGACTTTTGCAGCTGTTGGGCATGCTTTTGATAGCCAGTTTGCTGAGCGCCTGCATGCCGCGCCAATTGCTGGTCAACAGCGCCGCGGATGCATTGACGGCACAAGGCCAAGCGGCTGAAGAGGACCTGGGTTTGGCTCGTGAAGCCAGTGCTTTTTATCTCAAATTGTCCGAATCCTTGTTGCGACAGTCGCCCGGTCACTTGCCCTTGGCCGAGTCGGTGGCCTCGGGCTTCACGCAATATGCGTATGCCTTTGTGGGTTTCGAAGCCGAACGCTTGGTCAGCACCGATGCCAAGGCCGCGCACCAGCTCAACCAGCGGGCGCGGCGCATGTATTGGCGTGCACACCGCCACGCCATGGCCGCTTTGAACCAGACGAGCCTCGGATTTTCTGCTGCCCTGGCGCAGCCACAAGCCTCGCGCTGGCCTGTGCTGCGACCCGATCAAGTGGGCGTGGCCTATTGGGCGGCGGCTTCCTGGGGGGCTTACATTGCGCTGTCCAAAGACGATCCCGATGCGGTGGCCGATTTGCCCTTGGTTGGTCGCTTGGCCGAACTGGCGTGGCGCACATCACCTGACCACGGCCAAGGCGCCTTGGCCAGTTTGATGGGCAATATCGAGGCTGCGCGCCCCGGAGGCTCAGCCGCCAAAGCGGCAGCGTTTTTTGACCAAGCCATTGCAGCCAGTGGGGGTCAAAACGCAGGGCCTTTTGTGGCCAAAGCCGAAGCCATTGCCCAAGCGGCGGGCGATCGGCCAGCATTTGAAGTTTTGTTGCAAAAGGCGCTGTCCGTGAGCGCCAAGCACACCGACTTGTCGAGCCAAATCATGCGCCAGCGTGCGCAGTGGTTGCTCGACAACGCAGATGATCTTTTTTAATGGGTCTCAAAATGGTTTCGACGTTTGCAAAGTGGTGGACAAAAGGGTTGAGTGCAGCGCTGGTGGTGTTGAGCATGTCGGTGGCAAACCCCGCGCAGGCAAACCCCCAGCAGCTGCGCATCGGTTCTTTGGTGCCCAAAAATTCTCTCTATCACCGCCAGTTGCTGGACGTGGCCGAAAGCTGGCGTACAGCGCAGGGTGCGGGCGCAAAGTATCTGGTGTACCCCGACGGTTCCCAAGGGGGCGAGGCCGAAATGGCGCGACGCATGCGCATCGGGCAACTCCAAGGCGCGTTGTTGTCGGTGGTGGGTTTGCGCGAAATCGAGCCCTCTATCGCGGCGCTGCAATCCATGCCCCTTTTGTTTCGCAATTGGGAAGAACTCGACTACGTGCGCGAGAAAATGCGCCCGGCCATGGAAAAGAAGTTCCTGGACAAAGGCTTTGTGGTGCTGGCTTGGGGCGATGCGGGTTGGGTGCGTTTCTTTTCCAAAGAAGCCGCGCTGCGGCCCGATGACTACAAGCGCATGAAATTTTTTGCTTGGGGCTCGGAGCCCGATCAGCAAAACATCATGAAAAGCTTGGGCTACACGCCTGTGCCGTTGGAGACCACCGACATCTTGCCCGCCATACAGACGGGCATGATCAATGTGGTGCCGTCCACGCCCTACTTTGCCTTGGCCACCCAGGTCTACAACACTGCGCCGCACATGCTGGACATCAACTGGGCCCCGATTGTGGGGGCCTTGGTGGTCACCCGCAAAGCTTGGGACGGCATGTCGCCCGAGGTCCAAACCGCGGTGCGTGCAGCCAGCGACAAAGCAGGTGCGCAAATCCGGACCAAAGCCCGGCAAGAGGTCGAAGAAGCGGTGGACGCGATGAAAAAACGCGGTCTCACGGTCAACAAACCCAATCCAGCGCAAATGAAAGAGTGGAACGACTTGGCCGAAAAGCTGTACCCGCGCATTCGCGGCACCATGGTGCCCAACGAAACATTTGACGATGTAATGGCCCACCTGAAAACCTACCGTGCAGGCCAAGCCAAGTGAGTCCCACTTCAGACACCCAGCCTGAAACGCCGCGCCAAAGCGCTTGGCCCATCGACGAATGGCTGTCGTCGGCAGCGCTGGCGCTGATGGTGTTGATCCCGGTCATTGAAATAGCCATGCGCCCATGGATGGGCCGTGGCATCGAAAACGCCTCTGTTTTGGTGCAGCACTTGGGTTTGGTGCTGACGATGTGGGGTGCATTGGCGGCCGAGCGGCATGGCCACCTGACCACGATGGGCGGCGGCATGCGCCGAAACGACGGGCTGCCAAGCAGCGGTGTCAAGCCCTGGCCGCAGCGCTTGGCCCACGGCTTGGCCGCCTTGGTTTGCGGCATGTTGGCCATGAGCAGCTGGCGCTTGGTGGACAGTGAGCGCGAGGCCGCCCAAGTGCTGGCCTACGGCATACCGGTTTGGTGGGTCCAGGCCAGCATGCCTTTGGGCTTTGCTTTGTTGGGGGTCAAGCTGGGTGCGCGCTGTGCATTTTTTGCGCGGGCATGGCCACTTCAGTGGTTGACCGGTTTGGCGCTGGCGCTGTGCGGCGCCGCTTTGGTGGCGCAATTTGACGGCACGCCCTTTTCTGCGTGGTCCGCGTTCATGCTTTTGTGCGTTGCCTTGTTTGCTGGGGCACCGATTTTTGCTGTGCTGGGGGGGGTGGCGCTGGCGTTGTTTTGGCAAGACGGCATGCCTTTGGCGTCGGTGTCCCTGTCGCATTACCAAATCACGGTGAACCCGTCCTTGCCTGCGCTGCCCTTGTTCACTTTGGCGGGCTTGGTGTTTGCGCGTACGGGGGCTGCGCAGCGATTGGGCACTTTGTTTGTGGCTTTGTTGGGACACGGCGCCAAAGGTACTGTGCTGGCAACCGCATTGTTGTGCTCTTGTTTCACCGCGTTTACCGGTGGCAGTGGGGTGACCATTTTGGCTTTGGGCGGCTTGTTGTTGCCCTTGTTGCTCAAGGTGGGTTACCCCGAAAAGCGGGGCATCAGTTTGGTCACCAGCGCCAGTGCTTTGGGTGTTTTGTTGGCACCGTCGGTGCCGCTCATCATGTACGCCATCATTGCCCGCGTGCCCATCAACGCCATGTTTTTGGCGGGCCTGTTGCCAGCGTTGGTCATGGTGGCTTTTTTACTGGTGTTTGGTGGGTACTTGCGCCGATCCCGTGGCGAGTCGCTTTCAGACGTGGCCCCAAACCCGCCCTTGTCACTGACGGAGCGGCCCCTGCTTTGGCCCTCTGTTTGGGCCGCCAAATGGGAAATTTTGGCCCCTGTGGTGGCCATTGGTTCCTTGGTCAGTGGCTTGGCCACGCCCACCGAAAGCGCGGCCGTCACTGCGCTCTATGCCATCTTGACCCAAGCTTGGGGACACCGCGAATTGGGTTGGCGCTTGTTGTTCAAATGCCTGAGCGAATCGGCCCAGATCATTGGTGGTGTGTTGTTGATTTTGGGCATGGCTTTGGCATTGACCAATTTCTTGATCGACGCGGGCATCCCGGATGCGGCCATTGAAGCGGTGCAAGGCGCCATTCCGGACAAGTTCTTGTTCTTGTTGGCTTTGACGGCATTTTTGCTGTTGGCCGGTGCGCTCATGGAAATATATGCGGCCATCGTGGTCTTGGTGCCCTTGCTGTTGCCGGTGGCCATGAGCTATGGCATTGACCCGGTTCACTTTGGCATCATTTTCTTAGCCGCCATGGAGATGGGCTTTTTGTGCCCACCGGCGGGCATGAACATCTATTTTTCATCGGCCATGTTCAAAAAGCCAGTGAGTGAAGTGGCCGTGGCCGTGCTGCCCGCATTGTTCGCGATCTTTTTGGGCACACTGGCCATCGCGTCAGTGCCATGGCTTGCCACGGGTTTGCCAAGGCTGCTTGGCGCGTCAAATTGACGGGTAAATCAAGCGGGTGATTTTTTGGGCTGCGGTGTGCACGCTTGGCACACAAATGTGCGTTGGTTCAAAAAGCGGGTGAACGAACCCAGTGCGCGCGGCTTGTGCAGCCCACACCGGTAGCAACTCATGGTGCCCATGTTGGCCGAATCCTTGAAAGGCGAGCCGCCGCCTTTGAAGGTGTAGCGCAGGCCATCGGAAGCCATGATGGAATCGGCTTCATATTTGAGTGCTGTGGTCATGGTGTGTGGGTGAGAGGGTAAAAATTGAAATGAATAGAGTCAACTGTGGCCATGTCAGGCAAAAGCCAATTCAGGCGCTGTGGCCAGCCAGAGCGCATCAATGTCACGCAAAGTCTGGCGATCAAAACGGTCGTGCTCTTCCCAATACCGACCTGACTCGACCCAATAGCCCACATCGGCCTCGAAGCGCAAGGCGGCTTCAACGAAAGACGCGTGTTGTGTTTCATGGCTTGGGCTTTGGTTCATCTCCGCCAAGTCCTCAAATGCCAGGCGTGGAAAACAAAGCCTGGAGCTTTCAAGCGCCGAGAGATTGACCACAGCGCAGCCTTGGCGACTGGCCAAAGCCTGCAATCGCAAAGACTTGGCTTCCAGGCTTTGCAAGGTGACATCAGAACGCAAAGGGTCGGCTGTGCCGGCGCCATAAAAATGGGTGCTCTGACCTGGTTTGGCGTCGTAGACCATGTCGCACCCGATGTACGCGAGGACATCGGGCTTCAGTGCGCCCAGCGCCCAATACCCGGCCGTGAAAGACATGGTGCCGCCCGCATACACAAAGCCGCCAAACTCATTTTGGACGGGTACAAACTGCTCGGCCGTGACCACACGTTTGCCGCAAAGATCGCCAGCACTGGGGCGCCTGCCCTGGGGAAAGTCTTCCGGGTAAATCAAGCAATTCCAGGAAGGGCATGCCTTCCAAGCGTTGTTGATCACGATGATGTCGGTAAAACAGGAGGTGTCCCACTCTGCGGTTCTGACCGCATCGGGTGCGCTCCCAACAATCAGCACTTTATTCAACACGGTGGCCATAAGAAAAGTTGTACGCTTCAATGCCTTCATGGTTGAGGGTTGAGATGACAACATGATGAATCGCAAAAGACAGAGACAATACGGTGCAATTCACGCCCGTCGATACTTTGCCCGTATCGCCCCCTTTTCAAGGAGCAGGCATGGCCGTTAGCAAGCGCGCAGTTCACGTCGTTGGCGTGGGCAAGAGCCCTTTCACCAAACCCGGGGCCAGCGAGTCCTACAACCTCATGGCTGCCCGTGCGGCCCAGCTGGCGCTGGCGCGTCAGGTTGAAGGCGCGCGTTTGGCGCTACAGCACAACCTGGGCTTGGGCGGTGCTTGTGTGGTCACGCTTTACCAAAAGGTCTGAACATGATCGACCGCCAATACATCGGCCACACCATGCCGCCCTTCGAAGTGTTGATCGAAAAAGGCCGTCTGCGCTTTTTCGCCAAGGCCACAGGCCAGACCGACCCGGTCTACACCGACGAAGCCGTCGCCCGCGCCGCTGGCCATCCGGGCTTGCCCGTGCCGCCCACGTTTTTGTTTTGCCTGGAGATGGAGTCGCCCGACCCGGCCGCGATCCGCAACCTGCTGGGCATGGATTACCGCAAGCTGCTGCACGGCGAGCAGGGCTTCACCTTCCACCGCATGGCCTATGCGGGCGATGTGCTGCGCTTTGAGCAGCGCATCGAAGACATCTACGACAAAAAGGGCGGCGCACTCGAATTCGTCGTCCGCAAAACCCGCGTCAGCAACCAGCGAGGCGAGCATGTGGCCGATTTGCGTGCCGTCACCGTTTTGCGCCACGGCCCCAGCGCATAAGGAAACTCCCATGACCCTCCCATCCTTTGATGCCCTGCAAGTGGGCGACGCCATTCCGCCCCTGGAGTTGCCGCCCGTTTCGCGCCTGACGTTGGCGCTGTACTGCGGCGCTTCGGGCGATCACAACCCGATCCACGTCGACACCGACTTTGCCGCCCTCGCAGGCTTGCCCGACGTGATCGCGCACGGCATGTTGTCCATGGGCTGGCTGGCGCGCTTGCTCACCAACTGGGTGCCACAAACCGCGATCCGCGACTACAGTGTGCGCTTTGCCGCCATGACCCAGGTGCACGAAAAGATCACCTGCACGGGCCAGGTGACCGAGAAATTCGAAGTTGGTGGCGAACGCCGTGTGCGCCTGACGTTGACCACGGTCAACGCCGAAGGCCAAGTCAAATTGTCCGGAGAAGCCGTGCTCGCGCTGACATGACCATGACCCACACATCCTTGCTCCAATTCGAGGTGACCGACCAGGTGGCCACCATCACCTTTGACAGCCCGAGCAAACGCAACGCGCTCGAGCCCGCCATGCGCGACGAGCTGGCGGTGGCCTGCAAGACATGCTGAGCGCCGAAGCGCAGGCCCAAGCCCTGGCCGCAAGCAACTCTGAGCACCGCGAAGCCGTGGGGCGGTTTCTCAACAAGCAGGCGCCTTTGTTTGCCTGGCCTGCCCGAAAAGACTGAAGTGACCAGCGGTCTTTCTTGGGAGCGGTCTCAGACCGCGATCAATGCCCCGATGTGGTTCGCCATCGCGGTCAGAGATCGCTCCTGCTGCAAGCCGCCCCAAACCAAGGGCAATCCCTGAGTTCGGCAATCCGAAAGACCCGGTTCAGTATTCGAAGATTGTTCAGAATCACGGAAAGCCGCAAGATACAGCAACCCCAGTGGGGAGACGCTGGCTCGCCAGTGGTTCACCCCGTGACCTGAAGGAGAAAAAATGAGCAAAACAGGATTGGTTCAAGACAAAGTCGTCGTGGTCACCGGCGCAGGTGGCGGCATTGGCCGCGACATCGCGCTGGCCATGGCGCGTGAAGGCGCGAAGGTGGTGGTCAACGACATCGGTGCTTCGGTGTCGGGCGAAGGCCAGGATGCAGGCCCCGCGCAAAAAGTCGTGGACGAAATCCAAGCGATGGGTGGTCAGGCTGCTGCCAACACCGACAGCGTGTCTGACGCGACAGGCGCGGCCTGCATCATCCAGACGGCCATCGACAGTTTTGGCCGCATCGACGTGGTGGTCAACAACGCGGGCATTTTGCGCGACCGCTTTTTCCATAAGATGAGCATGGACGAATGGGACGCGGTGCTCAAGGTGCACCTGTACGGCGCGTTTTACGTCAGCCGCGCCGCTGCCCCGCACTTCAAGGAGCAAGAAAGCGGCAACTACATCCACATGACGTCCACCTCGGGGCTGGTGGGCAACTTTGGTCAGGCCAACTACTCGGCGGCCAAGCTGGGCGTGACGGCGCTGTCCAAGTCGATCGCGCTCGACATGCAAAAGTTCAAGGTGCGGTCCAACTGCATTTCGCCCTTTGCCTGGAGCCGCATGATCGGCTCGATCCCGACCGAGACGCCCGAAGAGCAGGCCCGCGTGGAGCGCATCAAGCAGATGACGCCCGCCAAGATCGCGCCCATGGCCGTGGCCCTGGCCAGCGACGCGTCGGCCCATGTGAACGGCCAGGTCTTTGCCGTGCGCAACAACGAGATCTTCTTGATGAGCCAGCCGCGCCCGATCCGTTCGGTGCACCGCAGCGAGGGCTGGACGCCGCAGTCGGTGCTCGACCAAGCCATGCCCGCCCTCAAGTCGAGCTTTTTTGACCTAGAGCGTTCGGGCGATGTGTTCAGCTGGGACCCGATCTGAGGCGATGACCATGACTGCAGAGAACCAACAGACCGGTGTGCTCGCCCAGCACCAAGCGGCCCTCGCCGAAGGCCGCTTCATGGTCCAGCATTGCAAGGGCTGTGACCAACACATTTACTTCCCGCGTGAGGTCTGCCCGCATTGCGGCAGCGACGACCTGGCGCTGGTGGCCCCCATGGGCTTGGGCACGGTGTATTCCGTGACCACCGTGCGCCGCAAGCCCGACGCGGGCGGCGACTACAACGTCTGCTTGATCGACCTGGACGAAGGCGTGCGCCTGATGAGCCGCGTGGACATGGACCCGGTCGACGCCGTGCAGGTGGGTCAGCGTGTGCAGGCCCGTGTGGTGGTCGACAAGGGCCAAGGCATGGTGGTGTTTGACCCGGTCAGCACAGCGGCAAGCTCTGCCAAGTCGGTTCCCCGTGGCCCAGCCGCCTCGGCGGCGGTTCACTCTTCCAAGGGCCTGAAAGCCTTGCGCGGCAGCGCCGCCATCGCGGGCGTTGCCACCTTTGGCTGTGGCGAGGCCACGGGTTTTACCGAGATGGAAGTGCTGGCCCGCGCCGCACACGCCGCCGTGGCCGATGCCGGCCTGAAGATGAGCGACATCGACGGGCTGTGCACCGCCAGTGTGCTGTCCACCATGTGGCCCATGCCCGTGACCGAGTATTTGGGCATCAACCCGCGCTACATCAACGGCACCATGCTCGGCGGCTCCAGCTTTGTGGCGCACATCTTGCCCGCCATGATGGCCCTGCAGTCAGGCCAGTGCAACGCGGTGCTGGTGTGCTACGGCAGCACGCAGCGCACCTCCACCTTTGGCCGCGCCGAGATCGCACAGGCGCGCCGCGTGATGGACCCGCAGCCTTACGAAACCCCCTACGCCCCGATACAACCGCTGAGCGCCTACGCGCTGGCCACGCGGCGGCACATGCACCAATACGGCACCACCCGCCGCCAGCTGGCCGAAGTGGCCGTGGCTGCACGCGCCTGGGCGCAACGCAACCCCGAAGCCTTCATGCGCGATCCGCTGTCGATCGACGATGTGCTGGCTGCCCGCATGGTGTCCGACCCCTTGTCCGTGCGCGACTGCTGCTTGGTCACCGACGGCGGCGGTGCCTTTGTGCTGGTGTGCGCCGACCGTGCGCGCGACCTGCCCAAAAAGCCGGTCTACGTGCTGGGCAACGCCACCGCCAATTGGAACCGCCAGATTTCAGCCATGCACGACCTGACCGTGACTGCCGCCAGCCAGTCCGGCCGCGAGGCTTTTGCCATGGCAGGTATGAAGCCGAGTGACATGGGTGTGGTGCAGCTGTATGACGCGTTCACCATCAACACCTTGCTGTTTCTGGAAGACCTGGGCTTTTGCAAAAAAGGCGAAGCCGGTGCCTTTGTCGAAGGCGGCGGCATCGCGCCCGGTGGCCACCTGCCGGTCAACACCAACGGCGGCGGCCTGTCGTGCACGCACCCGGGCATGTACGGCATCTTCACCGTGATCGAAGCCGTGCGCCAGTTGCGCGGCGAAGGCGGCGAGCGCCAAGTGCCCGGCGTGCAGACTGCGCTGGCCCATGGCAACGGCGGCACGCTGTCCAGCCAATCGACGGCCATCCTCGGCACTTCTGAAACTTTGTAAATACGCCGCGCATTCACCATGATCCGAGACCCCGAAACCTTTGAAGCCCTGCTCGACTCCGTGCGCCGTTTTGTGCGCGAGCGCTTGGTGCCCGCCGAAAACGAAGTCGCCGAGACCGACGAGATCCCGCCCGCCATCGTGCAAGAGATGCGCGAGATGGGCCTCTTTGGCCTGACCATCCCCGAGTCTTATGGCGGCTTGGAGCTGACCATGGAAGAAGAGTCGCGTCTGTTGTTTGAGCTGTGCAAGACCTCGCCCGCTTTCCGCTCGGTGATTGGCACCACGGTGGGCATCGGCTCGCAAGGCATCTTGATGGACGGCACCGAAGAACAAAAAGCCTACTACCTGCCCAAGTTGGCCACGGGCGAGTTGTCGTCTTCGTTTGCGCTGACCGAGCCCGAAGCGGGCTCGGACGCGGCCTCGCTGCGCACCACCGCTATTCGGGGCATGGACAGTGAGGGCGATCATTACATCGTCAACGGCACCAAGCGCTACATCACCAACGCGCCGCATTCCAAAATTTTCACACTCATGGCGCGCACCAACCCGGCCGACAAGGGCGCGGGCGGTGTGTCGGCCTTCATCGTGGATGCCCAATCGCCGGGCATCAGCCTGGGCAAAAACGACAAGAAGATGGGCCAGAAAGGTGCGCACACCTGCGACGTGATGCTTGACAACGTGCGTGTCCCGGCCGCCAACCTGATCGGTCACAAAGAAGGACAGGGCTTCAAGACCGCGATGAAGGTGCTCGAAAAAGGCCGCATCCATTTGGCCGCCGTGTGTGTGGGCGTGGCCCAGCGCATCTTGGACGACGCGCTGCGTTACGCCATCGACCGCAAGCAGTTCGGTCAGCCCATTGCCGAGTTCCAGCTGGTGCAGGCCATGTTGGCCGACAGCAAGGCCGAGCTGTACGCGGCCGAGTGCATGGTGATCGACGCTGCCCGCAAGCGTGACGAAGGCCGCAGCGTCTCGACCGAAGCCTCGTGCTGCAAGATGTTCGCATCCGAAATGTGCGGCCGCGTGGCCGACCGTGCGGTGCAAATTTTTGGTGGGGCCGGTTATTTGGCCGAGTACGGCATCGAGCGCTTTTACCGCGATGTGCGTTTGTTCCGTTTGTACGAGGGCACCACGCAAATCCAGCAAATCATCATTGGCCGCAACATGGTGCGTGAAGCGCGCGCTTGAGGCCAGCAAGACCATGAAAACCCGTGTCACCGAAGCATTGGGCATCCGCTACCCCATCATCCAGGGCGGCATGCAGTGGGTGGGCAAGGCTGAGTTGGTTTCGGCCGTGTCCAACGCGGGGGGCCTGGGCGTGCTCACGGCCCTCACCCAGCCCAACCCGCAAGCCTTGGCGCACGAAATTGCCCGCACCCGCACACTCACCGATCGGCCCTTTGGTGTGAACCTGACCATCTTGCCCTCGATCTGCCCGCCGCCTTATGCCGAGTACCTGCAGGCCATCATCGACAGCGGCATCAAGATCGTGGAGACCGCAGGCAACAGCCCCAAAGACTTCATCGGCCGCATGAAGGACGCGGGCATCACCATCGTGCACAAATGCACCTCGGTGCGCCACGCCCTGAGCGCCGAGCGCAATGGCGTGGACATGATCAGCATCGACGGCTTTGAATGCGCAGGCCACCCCGGCGAAGACGATGT
>CAMDFT010000016.1 GCA_945897795.1 Limnohabitans sp. Rim8
CCTATTTCCAGCAGTTGAAGTCTCACAAATCGTCTGCAAGCTAGACTGGTAGCCAGTTTCAACGGATTTACAGAGGTCACCAAATGGGTGAAGCCAAAAGGCGCCAACGCGCTGTTCAAACGCAAGCTCTTGAGGCCATGGTGGTGGACACCCCCGGCGGTCGAATCCACGTCCAGTGGGACCATGGTGCCAGCGCCACGCCGAATGCGCAGTTGACCTTCTTCGCGCAGTTCTTGGACTCCACCGGCGTCTACGACGCCTGGGTCGATAGATGCCCCTTGAGTTACACCAGTCCCAACGCCCACAGCAAGCGCGATGTGCTGGGCACATGGCTGCTGGCGATATTGGCTGGCCACAACCGCTACGCCCACATCACTGGGCTGCGCGCAGATGCGGTGAGCCCGCAGCTTCTGGGGATGAACAAGATCATCAGCGAAGACGCGCTGCGTCGTTCTTTGTCGCGCATGAGCGCCGAGCAAAGCCAATCCTGGCTCGCGCCACAACTCATGGGTAGCGTGCAAGCGGCACTGAGCACCCCGTGGATTTTAGACATCGACACCACCATCAAACCCTTGTACGGCAAACAAAGCGGCGCTGAGGTCAGCTACAACCCCCACAAACCCGGGCGCCCCAGCCACGCCCTGCACACCTACTGGGTGGGCAATCTGCGCCTGGTGCTCGATGTCGTTGTCTCGCCCGGCAAAGAACACAGTGCGGCCAAGGCCCGCCCAGGCCTGATCGGCGTGCTGGAGAAACTGGGCGCCCAGCAGCGCCCGGCCTTGGTTCGGGGAGACTGCGGCTTTGGCAACGAACCCTTCATCGCCGAGTTGGAAGAGCGCGGCCAGCCCTACCTGTTCAAGCTGCGCCAGACTGCGGGCGTGAAGAAATTACTGACCCGCCAGTTCGCGCGTGAAGACTGGAGCACACCGGGCCCCAGCGATCAAGGCTGGAGCGCTGTTGAGGACACGCTCAAGCTCTCGGGCTGGGACAAAGCACGCCGGGTGGTGGTCTTGCGGCGTGCCGTCAAAACCGATTTGGCACTGAGCCGCAAAACCAAGAACGAACCTGGCGAGCAGATCGAGTTGCTGATGCCGGACAAGGATGTGCAGGCTTGGGAGTACGCGGTACTGGTGACAAGCAGCAGCTACGCGCTGGACGCTTTCGCGCAACTCTATCGGGACCGAGCTGACTGTGAGAATGGCTTTGACGAGTTGAAGAATCAGTGGGGTTGGGGGGGCTTTACGACCCAAGACATTGAGCGCTGCCAGACCAGTGCGCGCGCTGTAGCGCTTGTCTACAACTGGTGGTCATGGTATTGCCGAGCCGCCAAGCCGGGTGCCAGGATGGAGGCCATTACTAGCCGAGCGTTATTGCTGGCCAGCGTCGGACGGGCCGTCAAGCACGCCGGACAGACCACGCTTTACCTCACGCCAATGCACGCAGCAAAAGACAAACTGCTCGCGCTCATCGCCAATATCCGTGCGGCTTTGAGTCATGTCAGGGCTGTTGCGGAGCAGTTGCCTCAGACGGATCGATGGAAGACGTTCTTGGACTACGTGGTGCAGAGAATCACCCGCCCCCTGCCGCCTTGGTATCCGCCAAATCAGCTCGCGATGACAGGATAACTGCCGGATTTAGGTTGAAGATGATCACGATCCACCTGCAAGCCCACGACCCCGCACAAGCCCCGATCACCCTGCAAGCCCAGCCAGGGCAAAGCCTGATGCAAGCCGCTGTTGACACCAATGTGTCCGGCATCCAGGCCGATTGCGGCGGGTTGCTGACCTGCGCCACCTGCCATGTGGTGGTGTCAGGGGACTGGCTGGGGAAGTTGCCCGCGATGAGCAGCGACGAAGACGGCATGCTGGCTTTCACCGCCCAAACCCGCGAGCCGGGCAGCCGCCTGTCATGCCAGATCATGCTGACGTCTGAACTGGATGGCCTTCAGGTGACGCTGCCCGCAAGCCAGTATTGAATCAGCGCGGCATGCCGGGAAAGCCCCCGCCGCCGCCCATCATGCCTTTCATGGCCCCCATGCGTTTCATCATTTTCATCATGCCGCCGCCAGACATTTTTTTCATCATGTCCTGCATCTGCTCAAACTCCTTGAGCATGCGGTTGACGTCTTGCACCTGAACGCCCGCGCCCGCTGCAATGCGGCGTTTGCGGGTGGCCTTGATCAGCTCGGGTTTGCTACGCTCTTTGGGCGTCATGCTGTGGATGATGCCCTGCTTGCGGCCAATGTCTTTTTCGACCTTGCCCATGTCCATGGACGCTGCCTTGGCGGACATCTGGCTGGGCAGCTTGTCCATCAGGCTCGACAGCCCGCCCATTTGCTTCATCTGCTGGATCTGCGCCAAAAAGTCGTTCAGATCAAAGCCACCACCGCTCTTGACCTTGGCGGCCAATTTTTGTGCAGCTTCCATGTCCACGCCTGCAGTGACCTGCTCGACCAGGGCCACGATGTCGCCCATGCCCAGCACACGTCCCGCGTGGCGCTCGGCGTCGAACACTTCCAAGCCGTCAATCTTTTCGCTGGTACCCGCAAACTTGATCGGCACGCCTGTGATCTGGCGCACCGACAGGGCCGCACCACCGCGTGAGTCGCCGTCGAGCTTGGTCAGCACAATGCCCGTCAAAGGCAAAGCGTCGCTGAATGCCTTGGCGGTGTTGGCTGCGTCCTGGCCTTGCATGGCATCCACCACGAACAGGGTTTCGACTGGCTTGAGTTCAGCGTGCAAGGCCTTGATTTCGGCCATCAGGGCTTCGTCAATCGCCAAGCGACCCGCGGTGTCGACCAGCAACACGTCAAAGAAGTGCTTGCGGGCGTAATCGATGGCGGCACGCGCAATGTCGATCGGCTTTTGGTCGGGCGTGCTAGGAAACCACTCGGCGCCAGCTTGCGCGGTCACCGTCTTGAGCTGCTCAATCGCCGCAGGGCGGTACACGTCACCCGAGACGGTCAGCACTTTCTTTTTGCGCTTTTCGATCAGGTGCTTGGCCAGCTTGGCGGTGGTGGTGGTTTTACCGGCACCTTGCAAACCGGCCATCAGGATCACGGCAGGCGGCTGCGCGGCCAGATTGATGTCCGACACGCCCTCGCCCATGGTGGCGGCCAGCTCGCGGTTGACCACGCCCACCAAGGCCTGGCCGGGCTTGAGTGAGCCCATGACTTCCTGGCCCAGGGCTTTTTCTTTCACACGGGCGATGAAATCGCGCACCACCGGCAAGGCCACGTCGGCTTCGAGCAAGGCCATGCGCACCTCGCGCAGCATGTCGGCCACGTTCGATTCGGTGATGCGGGCCTGTCCGCTGAGGGTCTTGACGAGGCGTGAGAGTTTGTCGGTCAGTGCGGAGGCCATGGTGGAATCCAGGAAAAACCGGTCAAGCGGGATGGCGAAGCCCCAACGGCAGCGCCTGAAAGGCTAAACTCGGTGCCATGATTTTAGCGAGTGCACCTTTGTGGACGCTGCCCTTCTCGGCATTGGCAGCCTTGGCCTATGCCTTGCCCGCTCTGGTGCCCCGCCTCCTGAGTGATGTGAACGCACGCCGCCTGCTTTGGCTGGCTTGGGTTTTGCACGCCATCAGCTTGCTGGTGCTGCTGATGGGGCCGATGCGCTTCGGTTTTGCCCCGGCTTTGTCGGTCACCGCCTGGCTGGTGGTGTTGGCTTACATGATCGAGACCCAGTTTTTCCCCAAACTCAAGGTGCGCTGGGCCGTGGGTGGCCTGGGGGCGGTCACCGTGGTGCTGGCCTGGGTGTTTCCAGGGACCTTGCTCACCGCACAGGCTTCAGCCTGGCTGCCCCTTCACTTTGCACTGGGTTTGTCGGCCTATGGCATGTTTGCCGCTGCGGTGGTGCACGCCTGGATGATGACCCGCACGGAACATGACATCCGCCTGGCTCAAGAAGGCTCGAGCGGTCTGCCGCTGTTGACACTGGAGCGCCTGACCTTTCGCTTTGTGACAGCCGGCTTTGTGCTGTTGACGGCCACTTTGGTGGCAGGCGCCCTGTTTGGCGAGGCCCTGTATGGCCAAGGCCACAACCCATGGCGCTGGGACCACAAACGCGTCTTTGCCGTCCTGTCTTGGATCACCTTTGCCACCTTGCTGGTGGGCCGCAGCCAATGGGGCTGGCGGGGCCGTCGCGCCGTGCGGGTGCTTTACATCGGTGCGGGCTTGCTGCTGCTGTCTTACGCGGGTTCGCGCTTTGTATTGGAAGTCTTGATTGGACGCGTGGGATGAAATACCTGATTTGGATCTTGGTCATTTTGCTGGCGATCTGGGCTTTCAAGCGCAGCCGCCGCGTCAAATCAGACGCGCCCAAAGAGCAGCCCCCGGCCCCGGCCACACCCGCCAACATGGCGGTCTGCCTGCATTGCGGCATCCACTTGCCACAAGACGAAGCCGTTACGGGTGAAAAAGGCCTGTACTGCAGCGCCGAGCACCGCGCAGCGGCACAAGACCGCAACCCGGTGTGAAAACCCGGCGCCTGCCTGCTGCGCCAAGAGAGCTGAAGATTCATGGCCAACGCCACCGCGCCACACACGATCCCAGCCATGCCTGACCACCTCGCTGAACCCGCCAGCCTTTGGGACCAAGGTTGGTACACGCGCGCCCAAAGGCTGGATTCACCCAACTTTGGCCCCCGGCCCCCAGGCGCCTGCATCGATTTGCTCGTCATCCATTCCATCAGCCTGCCGCCCGGCCAATACGGTGGCCAGCAGGTGCAAGCGCTGTTCACCAACCAGCTCGACTGGGATGCCCACCCGTATTTCTCACAAATCCGGGGCCTGCAGGTGTCCTCGCACTTTTATGTTCGGCGCGACGGCAGCCTGTGGCAGTTTGTCAGCGCCGACGACCGGGCCTGGCATGCCGGCCAGTCCGAATACAGAGGACGCCCCCAATGCAATGACGACTCGATCGGCATCGAACTCGAAGGCCTGGAGGGCGATGTGTTCGAGGACGCCCAGTATGAGCAACTGATTCAGCTGTGCCTGGACTTGCATCGGCACTACCCCATTGCACATGTGGCGGGCCATGAGCACATTGCGCCAGGCCGCAAGCACGATCCGGGAACGGGCTTTGACTGGCAACGCCTGAAAGCGACCCTCCAGCTGCCCGATCACTGTTTTCCTGTGTGTTTTTGACGCGACAGAAAAAAATATTTTTCGACTTTTTTACGTTTTAAAAGCGTTTTATCAATTTAAGAACCAAGCCCGGTCACCCGTCGCAGAAGTGAAATCGGGCGATTGAGGAAGAAAAGCCTCCGGAAGTCGCATAACGACTGGCATCGATCTGCAAAACCGCCTGATTCGTTGATTCTCAGCGGCATTTTTCAGCCTCTGAAAAACCCTTGAATGGCCCTTGAGCTACGCCACGATCCGGCGCATTCTCCTCAGCGCTCTGTTCAGAGCCCGTACACTACATGTAGTGGCTTGTCATGACACCAGACACCAGATATAGTGTCTGTTACAAATTTTCACAAACACGCTGGAGCGGCATTTCAAGCGTTTTTGACCGACTCAACCCAGACCATAAATTAAAAAATGACCATGCAAATTGACCTGACCCCCCCCTCTGCTTCTTCTGGCCTGCTGAACCTGCCCGCAGACCGGGCTGGCGCTACAACGGTGCACCCCCTCACCCACTACCAAATCATCCGCCGCAACGGTGCCGTGGTGCCTTTTGAGCCGAACAAGATCGCTGTGGCCATGATGAAAGCATTCTTGGCGGTACATGGCACCCAAGGCGCAGCGTCCGCCAGTGTGCGTGAAGTGGTCGAAGAATTGACCCAGAACGTGGTGCGCGCCCTGATGCGCTCACGCCCCGGTGGCGGCACTTTTCACATCGAAGACGTGCAAGACCAGGTCGAATTGGGCCTGATGCGCAGCAGCAACCATGAAGTGGCCCGAGCCTACGTACTCTACCGCGAGCGCCGCTCGCAAGAGCGCTCACAGCAAACCCAGCAAGCCGCGCCGGTCGTGCAGGAGCCTGCATTGCATGTGTTGGACGGTGGCAAGCGCATCGCGCTGGACCTGAACTACCTCAAATCTCTGATGGTCAACGCCTGTGCCGGTCTGGGCAAAGACGTGCGCCCCGAGCCAATCTTGGCCGAGACCATGCGCAACCTCTACGACGGTGTGCCGATGGAGGAAGTTTACAAAGCTTCCATCCTGGCTTCGCGCACGCTGATTGAAAAAGATCCGGACTACACCTACGTCACTGCGCGCCTGCTGATGCACACCATCGCCAAAGAAATTCTGGGCAAGGAAGTGGCACAAGACCAAATGGCCGAGGAATACATCAACTACTTCCCGCAGTTCATCAAAAAAGGCATCGACAACGACCTGCTCGACGCCAAGCTCGCACAGTTTGACCTGAAAAAACTGGCTGAAGCCCTCAAACCCGAGCGAGACCTGCAGTTCGACTACTTGGGTCTGCAAACCCTGTACGACCGCTACTTCCTGCACGTACGCAAGCAACGCATCGAAATGCCTCAGGCTTTCTTCATGCGCGTGGCGATGGGCTTGTCGGTCAACGAAATCAACCGTGAAGCGCGCGCCATTGAGTTCTACGAAATCCTGTCGTCATTTGACTTCATGTCCTCCACCCCTACCCTGTTCAACAGCGGCACCTTACGCCCCCAGTTGTCCAGCTGCTACCTGACCACCGTACCCGACGATCTGGACGGCATTTACGAATCCATCAAGGAAAACGCCCTGCTGTCCAAGTTTGCCGGTGGCCTGGGCAACGACTGGACACGCGTGCGCGCCATGGGCTCGCACATCAAGGGCACCAACGGTGAGTCCCAGGGCGTGGTGCCTTTCCTCAAAGTGGTCAATGACACGGCTGTGGCCGTGAACCAAGGCGGCAAGCGCAAAGGCGCGGTTTGCACTTACCTGGAAACCTGGCACCTGGACATCGAAGAATTTCTGGAGCTGCGCAAGAACACCGGCGACGACCGCCGACGCACACATGACATGAACACCGCCAACTGGATTCCCGACCTGTTCATGCGCCGCGTCATGGAAAAAGGCGACTGGACTTTGTTCTCTCCCTCAGACTGCCCCGATCTGCACGACAAGTTTGGTGCCGACTTTGAGAAGGCCTATACCGCCTACGAAGCCAAAGCAGAGCGCGGTGAAATCAAGCCCAGCAAAAAATTGCCCGCCAATGACCTGTGGCGCAAGATGCTGTCGATGCTGTTTGAAACCGGTCACCCTTGGATCACCTTCAAAGACGCCTGCAACGTGCGTTCACCCCAACAACACGCCGGCGTGGTGCACTCCTCCAACCTGTGCACCGAGATCACGCTCAACACCAGCGACACCGAAACCGCCGTC
Source organism: Limnohabitans sp. Rim8 (assembly GCA_945897795.1). Lineage (GTDB taxonomy): Bacteria > Pseudomonadota > Gammaproteobacteria > Burkholderiales > Burkholderiaceae_C > Limnohabitans_A. The sequence goes on from CAMDFT010000016.1 coordinate 7,345, forward strand.
TGCAACCTGGGCTCGGTCAACCTGTCGCGTCACCTCAAAGACAGCGCAAACGGCAAAGTGCTGGACCACGACAAGCTCAAGAAGACCATTTCAACGGCCATGCGCATGTTGGACAACGTGATCGACATCAACTACTACGCGGTCAAAAAAGCCCGTGACTCCAACATCCGCCACCGTCCGGTGGGCTTGGGCCTGATGGCTTTCCAAGACTCGCTGTACGAAATGCGGATCGCTTACGCTTCACAAGAGGCCGTGGAGTTTGCCGACCAGTCGATGGAGGCGATTTGCTATTACGCTTACTGGGCTTCGACCGAACTGGCCAAAGAACGTGGCCAGTACTCCAGCTACAAGGGCTCTTTATGGGACCAAGGCATCTTGCCTTTGGACACCATCGATTTGCTGGCCCGCGAGCGCGGTGGTTATGTGGAAGTCGACCGCTCGGCCACCATGGACTGGGATGCCCTGCGCCAGAAGATCCAGGCTGACGGTATGCGCAACTCCAATTGCGTGGCCATTGCCCCCACCGCCACGATCTCCAACATCATTGGCGTGGATGCCTCCATTGAACCCTGCTTTGGTAACCTGTCAGTGAAGTCCAACCTGTCTGGCGAATTCACCGTCATCAATGGCTACTTGGTGCGAGACTTGAAACGCCTGGGCCTGTGGGACGATGTGATGGTCATGGACCTCAAACACTTTGATGGTTCGCTGCGCCCCATCGACCGTGTGCCGCAAGACATCAAGGCTTTGTACGCCACCGCTTTTGAAGTTGAAACGACCTGGTTGGTTGAAGCTGCGGCACGTCGCCAGAAATGGATTGACCAAGCGCAATCGCTCAACATCTACATGGCCGGCGCCTCGGGTAAAAAACTCGACGACACCTACAAACTCGCTTGGCTACGCGGCCTCAAAACCACCTACTACCTGCGCACATCCAGCGCCACACAAGTGGAGAAATCCACGGTCAGTTCAGGCTCGCACAATGCCGTATCGGCATCGGGTGCACCCAGTGGTGGCATGAGTGCCATCGAGGCCGCTGCTGCTGCTGCACAAGCACAAATGGCCGCTACTCCTGCCACCGACATCAAGTTCTGCGCCATCGACGATCCAGGTTGCGAAGCTTGCCAGTGATGGACCTTGCACACAGCAGCGCACTCGAGTGCGCTGTTCGATGCAATGGAACAACACTTCATGCATTGCTTGCGTCCTAAATGGACGAACGGCTTTGCAATTTGTGGTCATGCTTTCATAATTTAAGAACTGGAATTTTTTATGCTGTCCTGGGACGATCAAGTCAAACCCGCATTGCAACCTGCAATGCCCCCCTTCAGTGGTGCAGACAACTCTGCCGCTGCGGCCACGCCGTCTTCAAACACAGCCGCACCTGTTGCACCGCGTCGCATGAATGCCGCCGACAAACGCATCATCAACGGCCAAACCGACGTCAACCAACTGGTGCCATTCAAATACAAATGGGCCTGGGAAAAATACCTGGCCACTTGCGCCAACCACTGGATGCCGCAAGAAGTGAACATGAACCGTGACATCGCTTTGTGGAAAGACCCCAACGGTCTGACCGAAGACGAACGTCGCATGGTCAAGCGCAACCTCGGCTTCTTTGTCACGGCCGACTCGCTGGCAGCCAACAACATCACCTTGGGTACCTACCGCCACATCACGGCCCCTGAATGCCGTCAGTTCTTGTTGCGCCAAGCTTTTGAAGAAGCCATTCACACCCACGCTTACCAATACATCACAGAGTCATTGGGATTGGACGAGAGTGAGATTTTCAACGCCTACAACGAAGTCAAATCGATTCGCGACAAAGACGAGTTCCTGATCCCGTTCATCAACGTGATCATGGACCCCCACTTCAAGACGGGCACCCTGGAAACTGACCAGACCTTGCTCAAGTCGCTGATCGTGTTCGCTTGCCTGATGGAGGGCCTGTTCTTCTATGTAGGCTTCACGCAGATCCTGGCTCTGGGTCGCCAAAACAAGATGACCGGTGCTGCTGAGCAGTACCAATACATCCTGCGTGACGAGTCGATGCACTGCAACTTCGGCATTGACATGATCAACACCATCAAATTCGAAAACCCACAGCTGTGGACCAACGAATTCAAAGCCGAAATCAAGGACCTGTTCCTCAAAGCGGTTGAATTGGAATACCAGTACGCAGAAGACACCATGCCCCGCGGCGTGTTGGGCATGAACGCATCCATGTTCAAAGGTTATCTGCGCTACATTGCCAACCGCCGTGCCACTCAGATCGGTCTGGAGGCTCTCTTCCCCAACGAAGAGAACCCCTTCCCCTGGATGAGCGAGATGATCGACCTGAAAAAAGAACGCAACTTCTTTGAAACTCGGGTCATCGAATACCAAACTGGCGGGGCTTTGTCCTGGGATTGATTTTCTGACCCCCTATCTCATGTCCTATTTCTTCAAGCCACACGCTGCAAAGTCTCCCGACTTTGGGCGGTGTGGCTTTCCCGCGTTCATGGCGTTGGGGATTTCCCCAGCGCCATGGATCGCTTTGTGCAATCCAACAAGCACCAAGCGTTCCCTTTCCGTTGAGTTCTCAACTTGATCAAGGAGAAAATCATGGCAACTGCAAAAAAAGCAGCAGCAACAAAAGCTGCTCCAGCAAAAAAGGCCGCACCGGCCAAGAAAGCGGCTCCAGCTAAAAAAGTAGCCGCAGCCAAGAAACCCGCCGCCAAAAAAGCTGCTCCAGCAAAGAAAGCCGCTCCTGCCAAAAAAGCAGTAGCAGCCAAAAAGCCAGCAGCGAAAAAAGCAGCACCGGCCAAAAAAGCTGCTCCCGCCAAAAAAGCAGCACCAGCGAAAAAAGCAGCAGCCAAGAAAACTGCCGCCAAAAAGCCTGCTGCCAAAAAAGCGGTTGTGAAAAAAGCGGCCAAAAAACCAGCAGCAAAGAAGGCATCCAAAGCACCCGCTGCCCCGGCTGCTCAAACGACTCTGAATCCTCAAGCTGCGTGGCCGTTTCCTTCGGCCGCCAAGCCCTGATTCTCAGTTCAGGCGCTAGCCACAAAGCCCGTCACTGGCAACAGTGCCGGGCTTTTTTTCGTGCCGATTAAACACCGGATCAACCCGCATCAAGGGTAGAAACTCAGCACACGGTAATCGCTGAAGACCATACCCGGGGAAACCAGAACTTTCAAGCTGCCCGACCAGGACTGCCCTGGAGGCAGGGTTTGCGGTGCCCCAGCCTGCGCAGGCAAAACCACGGTGCGCAGCACCAACTTACCTTGTTGATCCATCAAACTCAGCTCCAAGGCCGTCATGCCAAGTAAACGGTGCGTGGTGTTGCTCACAGACCACGACAGGACATGGTCCTCGCTGCGTTGTTCAAGGCTGGAGCTGTCGATGACCATACCCTCTGGATCGCGCAGCGGACTGACTTGGCAACCGATAGACTCGCACGCATGGCGAAGCATGGGTTCACTGTCAGGCCATGAAGCCGCAATGACATCTCTTTGAACATAGGCCCATTGAATCACCAGCAGCAAAGCCAAGGTCAGCACCCCATAAGGCGCAAGCCATGCCATGGGTGGCCGTGCTTTGGAAGCTTTTTGGGGACCTGGCAAGGGCTCAGACGCCATAGGCTCAGGTTTGAAACTGGACAATGCATCTTCAAAAGCAGCCAGCTCGGCTTGCGCTGGCCGGATATGGGCAGGCGAGCTGCGGTCTTCTTTTGTCAATAAGTGGTCGAGTGAGATGCGGACCGCAGGGTCGGCCACCAAGTCGACGGGTTGCACTGCCTCAGCCGAAGGGTATGAGGAAATGTTTCCCGTGCCAAGGTCAGGCACTGCAGGAGAAACAGGAGACCCGGCGGACGCAGGGTCCCAGCGCAGCACCAGCCCTGTGCTGTCAAACGCATGGCCACAAGCCCCGCAACGCAACCAGCCTTTGGCAGCATGCAAATGCACCTCCGGCAGCTGATAAACCATGGCGCACGAAGGGCAGCGGGTGATCCTGTTCATGGCCCGATTGTAGACAGGCTCAAGCAGGCCGAGACACCGCCTTGGCCGTCATCAAAATCCAACCTTCTTGGGTATCGGCCACTTCGAGGACAACCCATGGGGCGTAAGCGGCCTTGAGTTCCTCGGCTTGCCGCTCAAGGATGCCGGCCAAAACCAAATGACCGCCAGGGGCCACATAAGAACACAGCAGGGGCGCCAAAACCTTCAAAGGTGTGGCCAGGATGTTGGCCAGCACGGTCTGGTACTGCCCTTGCGCTTTGTCTGGCAAACCGGCCTTCAACTGCACGCCGTTGGCCTTCGCATTCAACTCGGTGGACGTCACAGCCGCTTCGTCGATGTCCACTGCATCGATCTCGGTGGCGCCATATTTGGCGGCGCCAATGGCCAGGATGCCCGAGCCGCAACCGTAATCGAGCACACGCTGCCCCTGCACGTCGTGCTGGGCAATCCAGCGCAGACACATGCGGGTGGTCGGGTGGGTGCCGGTGCCAAAAGCCAGGCCTGGGTCGAGTCGGATGATCTGCCTGGCCTGTTCGGGCGGCTCGTGCCAGGTGGGGACAATCCAGAAATCAGGTGTCACCTCGACCGGCGTAAATTGCGACTGGGTCAGGCGCACCCAGTCTTGGTCTTCCAGAGTCTGGATGCCGAGCAACTCGCAGTCCGCAAAAAAATCTTGCGCCTCCAACAAAACCGCAGCCTCCCGAGCCGCCGCTTCCTGGGCGAACAGCGCCACCATGCGCGAACGCTGCCAACCGTCTTTGGGTGGCGGCATGCCCGGCTCGCCAAACAGCGCTTGTTCGGCGGGCGTCTGTGCGTCTGCGTCTTCCACCGACACGCTCAACGCGTCCAGAACATCGAGCGCATCGCTCAGCACGTCCACCCGGTCTTCGGGGCACAGCAGGCTCAGTTCATACATAAGGGGTCAGCGCTTGTGCTGGCTCAGCCAGTGTTCCAGGTAATGGATGTTGGTGCCGCCTTGCATGAACTTGGCGTCCACCATCAACTCGCGGTGCAGCGGTATGTTGGTGTTGATGCCTTCGATCACCGTCTCATTCAAAGCGGTCTGCATGCGGGCCAGGGCCTGCTCGCGGGTATCGCCGTGCACGATCAGTTTGCCGATCATCGAGTCGTAGTTGGGGGGCACAAAGTAGTTGTTGTAGACGTGCGAATCCACCCGCACGCCTGGCCCACCAGGCATGTGCCAGGACGTCACACGGCCGGGCGAAGGCGTGAACTTGAAAGGGTCTTCGGCGTTGATGCGGCATTCGATGGCATGGCCCCGAATCTGGATCTGCTTTTGGGTGAAGGGTAGGCGCTCACCGGCTGCCACCATGATCTGCGTTTTGACGATGTCCACGCCCGTGACCCACTCCGTCACCGGGTGCTCGACCTGCACGCGGGTGTTCATCTCGATGAAATAGAACTCGCCGTTTTCGTAGAGAAATTCGAAGGTGCCCGCACCTCGGTAATTGATCTTCTTGCAAGCGGCCACGCAACGCTCGCCAATCTTCTCGATCAGTTTGCGTGGGATGCCTGGCGCAGGGGCTTCTTCGATCACTTTTTGGTGCCGCCGCTGCATGGAGCAGTCTCGCTCGCCCAAGTACACCGCGTTGCGGTGCTTGTCGGCCATGATCTGGATTTCCACATGGCGCGGGTTCTGCAGAAACTTTTCCAAGTACACCGCCGGATTGCCAAATGCGGCACCGGCTTCGGCCTTGGTCATTTGCACGGCGTTAATGAGCGCCGCCTCGGTGTGCACCACGCGCATGCCGCGACCGCCGCCACCGCCTGCAGCCTTGATGATGACCGGGTAACCCACGGCTTTGGCGATACGGCGAATTTGCACCGGGTCATCGGGCAATTCACCTTCCGAGCCGGGTACACAAGGCACGCCGGCGCGGATCATGGTTTGTTTGGCCGAGACCTTATCGCCCATGATGCGGATCGACTCTGGCGAAGGTCCAATGAACTGGAAACCGCTTTTTTCAACCCGTTCGGCAAAGTCTGCGTTCTCGCTCAAAAAGCCATAACCGGGGTGAATGGCTTCGGCGTCGGTCACCTCGGCCGCCGAAATGATGGCCGGCATGTTGAGGTAGCTCAAAGCAGACGAAGCGGGCCCAATGCAAACCGCCTCTTCGGCCAATTTGACGTACTTGGCCTCTTTGTCGGCTTCGGAATAGACCATCACCGCCTTGATGCCCAACTCGCGACAAGCGCGCTGGATGCGCAAGGCGATTTCGCCTCGGTTGGCGACCAGGATTTTCTTGAACATGAAATCCCCGTGGCTTTATTCGACAATGAACAGTGGCTGACCGTATTCCACGGCTTGGCCGTTTTCACACAGGATCTGCGTGACGGTGCCGGACTTGTCGGATTCGATCTCGTTGAGGATCTTCATGGCTTCGATGATGCACAGGGTGTCCCCCTCCTTGACCACCGAACCAATCTGGATGAAGGGGGCTGAACCAGGGCTGGACGAGCGGTAGAACGTGCCGACCATGGGCGATTTGACGGCGTGACCAGCGGGCGCTGCAGCCACCACGGGTGCGGCCTCCACCGCGGCCACGGGTGCCGCCACCACAGGGGCTGCGGCCAAGGGTGCAGCAGGCTGCATCACCACCGGTTGGGCAACACCCATGCTCTTGACAATGCGAACTTTGCCTTCGGCTTCGGTGATTTCCAGCTCTGACACATTCGAGTCAGACACCAGGTCAATCAGTGTTTTGAGTTTGCGCAAATCCATAGATCCTCCATTGCTTGAGCACTTGTAATGGGGTGAATTTACACCAAATTTCAGCAAAAGCCCTGAATTTATCTTTTCTCGTCCGAACATGGATTGACCCACCAGACGATTCAGCGGCATGAGGGCGCACCCTTCTTCGGCATAGAGAATGGGGTGCGTCAGGAGACAGCGCCGCGCCACTGCATCAGATCGTCAGACGTAAGTTGACCCATCTTTTGTCGCCAAATGCTTCCATCTGCCTTGAAAAACACAGTAAAAGGCAGGCCACCCACCGCATTGCCCAGGGATTTGGCCAACTGGGTTCCTTCCAATCCGGCCAGTCCCACAGGAAAACCCAATGCTTGCTTGGACAGGAACTTGCGCACCGCACTGGGCTGGTCAATGGCCAGCGCCACCACTTGATGCCCAATGACGGTGTTTTTCCGCCAGAAGGCGTCAATCAGAGGCAACTCTTCGATGCACGGTGGGCACCAAGTGGCCCAAAAGTTCAACAGCAAGGGTTTACCCTGGAAGCTGGCCATGTTCAAGTTTTCGCCCCCAGGCGTCTCGAACTGCTGACTCCAAAATGGGTGCCTCCCCGCGAGCACCACCTCTTGAGGCTCAAAACGCCGCAAAGCCACGCCGACACCGGCCACAAGGGCCGCTGCACCGGCACCCCAAATCAGGTGGCGCCTGGACCCGTTTTTTACTGGTTGGTTCATGTTTGCATTCTCTTTCATGCCGCCAGCAGGCGCTCCAAGGCCGCCAAATCTCCCCGAGGCGAGCGGCCTTGCGCATCGGGCAGCAAAGCCCCGCGCAGATCGTCCAGATCGTAAATGCGCAGGTGCACCCCCACGTCTTCGCTCAACGCGTCACAAAAACTGTGCACACTCAGCACATCCACATCGTCCCCGTGCAGCCCACGCGCAGTTTGCACCTCGTAACGCTGGTTCTGGTTGATCAAGGCGATTTCGGCCGATTTGGGGTCGTCGCAAAACAAAGCCAGGTCCACATCGCACAGGCGCGTGGCCCAACCCTGCCAGACCGCCCCACCCAGGTGCGGACGAAAATCGGCCAGGCGTTGCATCCAGACCCGTGCCAATTCGCGCAAGGCCAGCAACTCAGCTGGCTGCGTGTCGGCGCAAAACAAGGCGATGTAGTCGCGCACCTCGGTCTCGACCACGTCGTTGGTGGGTAAGGCAGTACGGCTGGGCAGGCCCAACTCTTTCAGGGCGCGGTGCTTGGCCGGACCAAAAGCCAGGCCTTCTTCCACCACCAAACGGGCGGCGGTGGCGGCAATTTCAAGGGCAAGGTCGTTCATGGGCACCGATTGTGAACCGGCTAAGGCGAGACCGCGCCGATGCCCCTCTAAAATCCGGGCATGCATATACATATTTTGGGCATTTGCGGCACCTTCATGGGCGGCTTGGCCGCACTGGCCCGCGAAGCTGGCCATCGCGTCACCGGTTGCGACGCCGGCGTTTACCCGCCGATGAGCGACCAATTGCGTGCTTTGGGCATCGAGCTGATCGAAGGCTTTGGCGGCGAACAAATGGACTTGAAGCCAGATGTGTACGTGATCGGGAACGTGGTCAGCCGCGCACGACTGCCCGAAGGCAGCCCCAAATTTCCGCTGATGGAAGCCATTTTGGAAGCAGGTGCGCCTTACACCAGCGGCCCGCAATGGCTGTCAGAACATGTCTTGCAAGGCCAGCATGTGCTGGCCGTGGCGGGCACCCACGGCAAAACCACCACCACGTCCATGCTGGCCTGGGTGCTGGAACAAGCCGGGCTCTCCCCCGGCTTTTTGGTGGGCGGCGTGCCACTGAACTTTGGCGTCTCGGCCAGATTGGGGGGTGGCCAATACTTTGTCATCGAAGCCGACGAATACGACACCGCTTTCTTTGACAAGCGCAGCAAGTTCGTGCACTACCGCCCCCGCACCGCCATCCTGAACAACCTGGAATTCGACCACGCCGACATCTTTGACGATCTGGCCGCCATCGAGCGCCAGTTTCACCAACTGGTGCGCACCATCCCAGGCTCAGGTCGTGTGGTGGTCAATGGCCTTGAAGAAAGCCTGACGCGTGTGCTGGGGCAAGGCTGCTGGAGCGAGGTGCGCACGTTTGGCGCTGCCGTGAGCGACTTCGTGGCCGAGGGCGAGCCTGCGCAATTCAAGGTATTGCAAGCCGGCAAAGCGGTGGCCGAGGTGCGCTGGGGCATTGGCGGCGTACACAACCAGCTCAATGCGCTGGCGACCATCGCCGCCGCCGAACATGTGGGGGTGAAACCGGCCTTGGCCGCGCAAGCACTGGCCGCTTTTGAAAACGTCAAGCGCCGCATGGAAGTGCGCGGCCAAGTCAGGGGCGTGACTGTCTATGACGACTTTGCCCACCACCCCACGGCGATCCGCACCACCGTCAATGGCCTGCGCCGCCAGGTGGGCGATGCCCGCATACTCGCGATCTTTGAGCCGCGCAGCAACACCATGAAGTTGGGCAGCATGAAAGCGCAACTGCCTTGGAGCCTGGAGGAAGCCGATCTGGCCTTTTGCCACGCGGGTGGTTTGGGCTGGGACGCCACAGCAGCGCTTGAACCCATGGGGGTTCGTGCGCAAGTGGGCGCCAATATAGAAGAGGTCATTGCACAGGTGCTGGCCCAGGCGCGGCCAGGTGATCACCTGCTGTGCATGAGCAACGGCGGCTTTGGCGGGATTCACGACCGCCTTTTGCGTGCGCTTGCCGCCTGAGCCTTTTTCTCAGCGGCTGCGACGCGCCTTCACCGCATTCGACAGCACCTGCAACACACCCATGCTGTCGTCCCAGCCAATGCAGGCGTCGGTGATGCTCTGACCGTAGGTCAGTTTCGCCACATCGTGCTGGCCGGGCGTGAACTTTTGGGCACCGTCCACGATGTGGCTCTCGACCATGACGCCAAACACCTGGCGTGAGCCGCCACTGATTTGTGTGGCAATGTCTTTGGCCACATCGATCTGGCGCTCGTGCTTCTTGCTGCTGTTGGCATGGCTGCAGTCCACCATCAAGGTGGCGGGCAGCTTGGCGGTTTCGAGTTCCTTGCAAGCCGCAGCCACGCTTTCGGCGTCGTAGTTGGGGGCTTTGCCGCCGCGCAAAATCACATGGCAATCCTGGTTGCCCTGGGTTTGAACAATGGCGACTTGGCCGTTTTTGTGCACCGACAAAAAGTGGTGGCCCCGGGCTGCGGCCTGGATCGCGTCGGTCGCGATTTTGATGTTGCCGTCCGTGCCGTTCTTGAAGCCGATAGGCGCCGACAGGCCCGAAGCCAGCTCGCGGTGCACTTGGCTCTCGGTGGTACGAGCGCCAATCGCGCCCCAGCTGATCAGGTCGCCAATGTATTGGGGCGAGATCACGTCCAAGAACTCGCTGCCTGCGGGCACGCCCTGGCGGTTGATCTCGATGAGCAGTTGGCGGGCGATGCGCAGACCTTCGTCGATGCGAAAACTCTCGTCCAGGTAGGGGTCGTTGATCAAGCCCTTCCAGCCCACGGTGGTGCGGGGCTTTTCGAAGTACACGCGCATCACGATTTCCAGCGTGTCGGCGTATTTTTCGCGCAAAGGCTTGAGGCGACGGGCGTAATCCAGGGCCGCGGCCGGGTCGTGGATCGAGCAAGGGCCGATGATGACCAGCAAGCGGTCGTCTTGGCCGTGCACGATTTTTTGAATGGCTTTGCGGGTTTGGGCGATCAGGGTTTCCGTTGCCGTGCCGGCAATCGGAAAGAAGCGGATCAGATGTTCTGGCGGTGGGAGCACGGTGATGTCCTTGATGCGTTCGTCGTCGGTCTGGCCTGTACGGTCGGCGGCATTCGGATACCAGCTTTCTGGGGCGGTGGTTTTGGCGTTCATCGTGGACTCCTCAATTGAAAAAACAGGTGAAAAAAAACCGCCGGGCTTTGGGGCTCCGGCGGTGTGTATCGAGATGTTCGGGTGCTTATGCGCTCGCCTCTCGTCCGCCGGGGACTGAGAACCAAAAATAAAAAAAGTAAAAAGCAATGCGCGAAGACATGGGGTTCAATGTAGCACAGCTGGATGACAGTTTCTGACAGGACAGCCCAAGGGCAAACCCTCGGGCACTGTTCACGCGGTCCCGCCCACCGTCAGGCCGTCGATGCGCAAGGTCGGCTGACCCACGCCCACCGGCACGCTCTGGCCTTCTTTGCCGCAGGTGCCCACGCCCGAGTCGAGCTTCATGTCGTTGCCAATCATGCTGATCTTCTTGAGCGATTCGGGGCCGCTGCCGATCAAGGTCGCGCCTTTGACCGGGTATTGGATCTTGCCGTTTTCCACCCAGTAAGCCTGGCTGGCCGAGAACACAAATTTTCCGCTGGTGATGTCCACTTGGCCGCCCGCGAAGTTGGTGGCGTAAAGGCCCTTCTTGATGCTGGCTACGATTTCTTCGGCGCTCTTGTCGCCGCCCAGCATGTAGGTGTTGGTCATGCGCGGCATGGGCACATGGGCGTAGCTTTCGCGCCGGCCATTGCCCGTGGGCTTGACGCCCATCAGGCGGGCGTTCATCGAGTCCTGGATGTAGCCGCGCAAAATGCCGTCTTCGATCAGCACATTCTTTTGGCTGGCGTGGCCTTCGTCGTCCACGTTCAACGAGCCGCGACGGTCGGCTATGGTGCCGTCGTCGAGCACGGTGACGCCCTTGGCGGCTACGCGCTGACCAATGCGGCCGCTGAAAGCGCTCGAGCCCTTGCGGTTGAAGTCGCCCTCCAGGCCGTGGCCCACGGCTTCGTGCAGCAACACGCCAGGCCAGCCATTGCCCAACACCACGGTCATCTCGCCTGCGGGCGCGGGGCGGGCTTCGAGGTTGATGAGCGCGGCCGACACAGCTTCTTGCACATAGCTTTCGACCATGGCGTCGTCAAAATAAGCCAAACCAAAGCGGCCACCGCCGCCAGCACTGCCCACTTCGCGGCGGCCGTTTTGCTCGGCGATCACCGTCACGGACAAACGAATCAAAGGGCGCACATCGGCCGCCAGCGTGCCATCGGCGCGGGCCACCATGACCACGTCGTATTCGGTGGCCAGCCCTGCCATGACTTGCACCACGCGGGGGTCTTTGGCACGGGCGATTTTTTCGACATGGCCCAGCAAATTCACTTTGGCCGTGCTGTCCAACGTGGACATCGGGTCCAGCGCGGGGTAAAGCGATCGGCTGGCCGAAATCTTGCGCGCCGGCACCTTGATGCGCTTGTTTTGCGCGGCAGACGCAATGGAGCGCACCGTCATGGCCGCGTCCATCAAGGAGGCTTCGGAGATGTCGTCCGAGTAGGCAAAGGCGGTTTTCTCGCCCGACACGGCCCGCACGCCCACACCTTGGTCGATGCTGAAGCTGCCGGTCTTGACGATGCCCTCTTCCAGGCTCCAGCCTTCGGAGCGGGTGTACTGGAAGTACAGATCAGCGTCGTCCACCGCGTGCGCCTTGATGGCGTTCAGGGCTTGAGTCAGGTGGGATTCGTCGAGACCAAATGGGTCAAGCAACAGGGACTTGGCCGTGGCCAAGCGTTCAATGGTGGGTTCGCGTGAAATCATGCTGCCCATTGTAGGCACGGATCAAGACCCTTGCCCACACCGGACAGCACCCAATGTCCGTGACAAGCCGCGGTTTCAGCGCTGGCGCATGAGCTTGAGCAAGGCCGCATCGTCCAGATCGGCCCAACCCTGCCCCAGGGCTTGTGCAAACAAGTCCCGCGCCAAACGACCCATAGGGGGATCAAAGGCCACATCGTCTGCGGCCTGCACGGCCAAGCCCGTGTCTTTGGCCAGCAAAGTGACGTGGGCACGGGGCTCGAAATCCCCTGCCAAAGCCCGGCGCATCCTGTCCGAACCAATCCAGCTTTGACCACTGGACGCTTCAATGACCGACAGCGTGGCGGCGGGGTCCAGCCCCAGACGCTCGGCCAAGGCCATGGCTTCGGCAGCGCCCGCCAGATTCACTGCGGCCAGTAAATTGTTGACCAGTTTGGTGCGAGCGCCGTCTCCTGCGCGGGTCCCCACGCGAAAAACTTGCTGGCTCAAGGCCGTCAGCAGTTTCTGGCTGCGTTGCCACACCGCATCGGAGCAAGCCACCATCAAACTCATGGTGCCCTCTCGGGCCCGCACAGGCCCCCCGGACATCGGCGCATCAATGAAGTCAATGCCCATGGGCGCCAAACGCTCCGCCTGGCTTTGCACCGTGGCAGGCCCCAAGGTTGGGCACAGCATCACCGACTGACCCGGCTTGAGCACCGGGCCAGCGCCCCCCTCGCCCCAAAGCACCGCCTCGGTTTGTGCAGCGTCCACCACCACCACCATCAACACGCCATCGGGCGCCAGCATGCGGGCGGCCTCCATCGCAGACCCACAAGCCACGGCCCCCAAGGCCATCGACTGCGACTGAACCTGGGGGTCTATATCGTGGACCGCCACCGACCAGCCCAGACCACGCAAACGGGCCAGCATGCCACCGCCCATGTTGCCCGCACCCACCACCGCGATCTGCATCAGATTTGTCATGTTTGCACCAGTTGTTTGGATTTCGCAATCGACATCAAAATGCCCAACGCCAGGCCCAAGGTGACCATGGCCGTACCGCCGTAACTGATGAATGGCAAGGGCACGCCAACCACCGGCAAGATACCGCTGACCATGCCTATGTTCACAAAGGCATAAGTGAAGAAAATCATGGCCATGCTGCCCGCCAACAAGCGGCTGAACAAGGTGGGCGCCTGCATGGCAATGACCAAGGCCCGGTAAATCAGAAAGAACAAACTGGCCAGCAAAAGCAAGCCCCCGAGCAGGCCGAACTCTTCACCCAAGGCCGCAAAAATAAAGTCGGTGGTGCGCTCCGGAATGAACTCCAGGTGGGTTTGTGTGCCCTGCATGAAGCCCTTGCCCCAAAAGCCGCCGGAGCCAATGGCGATCATGCCCTGGATGATGTGAAAGCCCTTGCCCAGCGGATCACGGCCCGGGTCCAGCAAGGTGCACACCCTTTGGCGCTGGTACTCGCGCAGCACATGCCAATCCACATCGGGCTGGCACAAGCTGGGCTCCATGACCACCAGCACCACGATGCCCACCAACCCCAAACCAATGGGCGGCAAAATCCAGCGCCAACTGAGCCCGGCAAAGAAAATCACGGCCAGGCCGGCCGCCAGCACCAGCAAGGAGGTGCCCAGGTCCGGCTGCTTCATGATCAGGCCCACGGGAACGCCCAAAATCAGCAAGGCCACCGCGAAGTCAAAGGGCCGCAACTGCCCCTCGCGTTTCTGGAACCAAGCGGCCAGCATCAGGGGCAAAGCAATTTTCAAGATCTCGCTGGGCTGGATGACCACCCCCAGATTGAGCCAGCGCGTGGACCCTTTTTTGGTGATGCCAAAAAGAGCCACCGCCACCAGCAAAATCACGCCCACGGTGTACACCGGAACGGCCCAGGCCATCAATTTCGAAGGCGGAATCTGCGCCACCACAAACATGATGACGCCCGCAATCAGCATGTTGCGGCCATGGTCAACAAATCGAGTGCCGTGGTCAAAACCCGAGGAATACATGACCAACAGGCCCAGGCAGGCCAGCAGAAAAACGGCGAAGGCCAAAGGCCCGTCAAAACCTTCGATCAAGCGCATCAAGCGCTGCAACACGGTGGTTTTTTGAAAGACAGAGGCCGATGTCAACGGGGCCTGGCGTGCAATCTTGTTCATGGCAAATCAGGCGAATTCGCCCTTGGGGTCGCGCCCCATCAGGGCCTGCACAGCCTCACGGGCGCTCAGACGCCCGTCCAGCAAAGCCACCACGGCCTCGGTGATCGGCATGTCCACCCCCAAGGCGCGGGCACGTTGCAAGACGGTGCGGGCGCTGTAAACCCCCTCGGCCACATGGCCCAGTGAAGTCACCGCCTGATCGAGCGACTGGCCTTGGGCCAGCAGCAACCCCACTTTACGGTTGCGGCTCAAATCTCCCGTGGCCGTCAACACCAGGTCGCCCAGGCCAGACAAACCCATGAAGGTGTCGCTCTGGGCCCCCAGCGCCAGGCCCAGACGCGTCATCTCGGCCAAGCCCCGGGTGATCAGGGCAGCCCGCGCATTCAGGCCCAAACCCAGGCCATCGCACAAGCCGGTGGCGATGGCCAGCACGTTTTTCACGGCCCCGCCCACTTCCACCCCCACGATGTCGCTGTTGGCATAAACGCGCAAAGCCGGGCCATGAAAAGCCTGCACCAAAGCGCTGCGCACGCTGGCGTGGGCGCTGGCAGCCACCAAAGCCGTGGGTTGCTGGCGCGCCACCTCCAAGGCAAAACTGGGGCCGCTCAACGCGCCCGCCATCAGGTGCGGGGCCACCTGGGCCTGCACCTCATGGGGCATCAACCCGGTGCCAGACTCCAGGCCCTTGCACAACCAGGCCACAGGCGCACGCACATCGGCCATGGCCGTGAGCACCGCACGCAAACCCGCCATCGGCGTGGCAACGACCCACAACCCGAAGTCAGAAGAAGACGTCAGCAAAGACGCCAAAGGGGCCGATGAAATCTCAAGGGAGCCAGGCAATTCGATGCCCGGCAGGTAACGGGCGTTTTGCCTTTGCGTGCGCAAGGCCTCAGCCTGGGCGGCATCGCGTGCGTGCAAAGTGACCGCATGTCCACCCGGGTGACGGGCTGCCGCCAAAGCCATGGCGGTGCCCCAAGCGCCGGCACCCATGATGGTGATCTGCATGGTCCGGCTGAACCTCTGTCCGGCTTACTGCGTGATCGCAGCGGCCTGCTCGGCCTGCTGGACTTGTTGCTGCTCGTACATGGCCTGGAAGTTGATCTCAGCCAAGTGCACTGGCGGAAAGCCCGCACGCGTGATCAGGTCGGCCACGTTGCCACGCAGATAGGGGTACACGATTTGTGGGCAAGCGATGCCCATGACGGGGCCCATCTGGTCGTCGGGCAGGTTGCGGATTTCAAAAATGCCGCCCTGCTTGCATTCGACCAAAAACACGGTCTTGTCACCGATTTTGGTGTGCACGGTGGCGGTCACGCAGACCTCGAACACGCCTTCGGCCACCGGTGTGGCCTCCACGCCCAACTGGATGTCCACGTTGGGCTGCTGCTGGTCGAGCAAGATGGCGGGCGAGTTGGGTTGCTCCAGCGAAGCCTCTTTCAGGTAAACACGCTGAATCTGGAACACGGGGGCCTCGGTGGCGGGAGTGACAGCGGTATCGGTCATGGGAAACTCTTATCTATGGAATGAAAGTGCCGGGAAAAACCGGACAGATGGAGGAAGGAAACAGCCGCATTATCGGCCATCCCAGCCGCCCCAGCAGGCATTCAGGGCCATGAAAACCCGGAACAACGGCCGGTGCAGTTCAGGCCGCCTGCAGCAAAGGCACCAAGCCGCCTTTGGCATCCAGGGCCATCAGGTCGTCACAGCCGCCCACATGGGTCTCGCCCACGTAAATCTGGGGTACGGTGCGGCGACCCGTGATTTGCATCATGTGGTCGCGCTGGACCGGATCGGTGTCGATGCGGATTTCTTCAATTTGCTCGACCCCTTTGGACTTGAGCAACTGCTTGGCCCGAACGCAATAAGGGCAAACAGCGGTGGTGTACATCTTGACGGCTTGCATAAAAATTCCTTGGTGGCCAGTGTGAAATCAGGCTTTTTCGGTCGGCATGCTTGCCGCAGACCAAGCGCGCAAACCGCCCGAGAGCGACTGCGCATTGTCATAGCCCAGCTTGCGTGCAGCGGCAGCGGCACGCGCCGAACGCGCACCCACCTGGCAAACCATGATCACCTGGGCCGACTTGTTCTTGACCACTTGGCCCAGCTTTTCTTCGAGCTGGCCCAAAGGCAAGTTTTTGGAACCGATGACATGCCCCCGTGCAAACTCGTCGGGCTCGCACACGTCAATCACGACGGCTTTTTCGCGGTTCATCAGCTGCACCATGGTCTGCGGGTCCAGACCGCTGCCCTTGGTCAAAACCGGCAACATCAAGGCAAAGCCCGACCCCAAAGCCAGGGCCAGCAACATCCAGTTATCAATCAAAAAATTCACGGGACAGACCTTTATTCATCAAAAAAATGCCACCCTGTCAGCGGGCAGATAACCCGTAATTCTAAAATGCCGGGCTTACCCCTGTTTTAAAACGCCTCCAAGGCCTCTTTTTTATGTACAAACTTGTCCTCATTCGCCATGGCGAATCCACTTGGAACCTGGAAAACCGCTTCACCGGTTGGACCGATGTGGACCTGACCCCCACCGGCGTGAGCCAGGCCATGTCGGCGGGCAAACTGCTTAAGGCCGAAGGCATGGACTTTGACCTGTGCTACACCTCGGTGCTCAAGCGCGCCATCCTCACCCTCTGGTTCACCTTGGACGAGATGGACCGCACCTGGCTGCCGGTGGTCAACGACTACCGCCTGAACGAGCGCCACTATGGCGCGCTGCAGGGCCTGAACAAAGCCGACATGGCCAAGCAATTCGGTGACGAGCAAGTGATGGTCTGGCGTCGCAGCTACGACACGCCCCCACCCGCACTGGAGGCGACCGACCCCCGCTGCGAACGCAACGACCGCCGCTACCCCGATCCGGCCCTGGTGCCCCTGACCGAATGCCTGAAAGACACCGTGGCGCGCGTGCTGCCCGCGTGGAACGACAGCATTGCCCCCAGCATCCGGGCCGGCAAGCGTGTCTTGATCACCGCGCACGGCAACTCGATCCGGGCCCTGATCAAATACCTGGACGGCATCTCTGAGACCGACATCGTGCACCTGAACATCCCCAACGGCATCCCCTTGGTGTACGAGCTGGACGCCGACCTCAAGCCCATTCGCCACTATTACCTGGGCGACGCCGAAACCGCGGCAAAAGCCGCTGCTGCCGTGGCCAGCCAAGGCAAAGCCTGACCGCATAAGGCCCTTTACAGGAAATTACACACCAAGCCCCACGGCGCGGGGCTTGCGGGTGTATATTGGATTGAACTTCACTGCACACGCACTCGCAAAATGGGACACAAACTCAAGATCGCCGGTTGGCTCAGCGTGGGTGCCTTGGCTGGCGCCCTCACCACCGTGTCACTGCAGACCGTGGCACGCGGCAACATGGCCCCCCTGCCCCTTGAAGAACTGCAGCAGCTGGCCGCTGTATTTGGCATGGTCAAAAGCGACTACGTCGAGCCGGTAGACGAGAAAAAACTGATCACCGAAGCCATCTCTGGCATGGTGGCCAGCTTGGACCCCCACTCGCAGTACTTCGACAAAAAAACCTTCAAGGAATTTTCTGAAGGCACTTCGGGCCGTTTTGTCGGCGTGGGCATCGAAATCAGCCAGGAAGACGGCTTGGTCAAGATCGTTAGCCCCATCGAAGGCTCCCCGGCGGACCGGGCAGGCCTCAAACCCAACGACCTGATCACCAAGGTCGACGACACCCCGCTCAAAGGCCTGTCGCTCAGCGAAGCGGTCAAGCGCATGCGTGGCGAGCCCAAAACCAAAGTGGTGCTCACGGTCTTCCGCAAAGACGAAAACCGCACCTTCCCGGTCACCATCATTCGCGAAGAAATCAAGACCCAATCGGTCAAGTCCAAGCTGATCGAGCCCGGCTACGGCTGGATCCGCGTTTCCCAATTCCAAGAGCGTACCGTCGAAGACTTCGCCCGCAAGATCGAAGACATGTACAAGCAAGACCCCCAGCTCAAGGGTTTGGTGCTGGACTTGCGCAACGACCCGGGTGGCCTGCTGGATGCAGCGGTGGCCCTGTCGGCCGCCTTCCTGCCCGACAACGTCACCGTGGTCACCACCAACGGCCAGTTGGCCGAAAGCAAATTCACCTACAAGGCATCGCCCCAATTTTGGCGTCGCAACAACAGCAACGACCCCATCACCCGCATGACACTGGCCACTGGCGGAGCCCTGAAAAAAGTGCCCTTGGTGGTGCTGGTCAACGAAGGTTCAGCCTCGGCCAGCGAAATTGTGGCTGGCGCCTTGCAAGACTACAAACGCGCCACCCTGATGGGCAGCCAAACCTTTGGCAAAGGCTCGGTGCAGACCGTGCGCCAGTTGGGCCCTGACACCGCCCTCAAAATCACCACGGCCCGCTACTACACGCCCAACGGCCGCGCCATCCAGGCCAAGGGCATCGTGCCCGACGTGATGCTCGACGAGACCGAAACCGGTAACGTCTTTGCGGCCCTACGCACCCGCGAAGCCGACCTGGGCAAACACCTCTCGAACGGCAAAGAAGCCGAAGAAGCCAAAGACCCCGCCCGCGAAAAAGCCCGCGAAGAGGCCATGAAAAAGCTGGAAGAAGACTCGAAGAAACCGCTTGCTGAACGTCGCCTGCCTGAATTCGGCTCGGACAAAGACTTCCAACTGGCCCAGGCCCTCAAACAACTCAAAGGCCAGCCCGTCAAGGCCAGCACCACACTGGCCGAACGCAAAGTCGAGAAGAAAGACTGATCGCCAGCGATTGACGGACGCCGCCCATGGATGACACGCAACTGCTGCGCTATTCGCGGCACATCCTGCTCAACGAACTGGGCATCGACGGGCAGGAAAAACTGCTGGCTTCGCACGCACTGATCATTGGCGCAGGCGGCCTGGGCTCACCGGTCAGCCTGTACCTGGGCAGTGCAGGCGTGGGTCACATCACCGTGGTCGACCACGACCACGTCGACGCCACCAACTTGCAGCGCCAAATTGCCCACACGCTGGACCGGGTGGGCCAATTCAAAGCCGATTCGGTGCGCACAGCGATTGCGCAAATCAACCCCGACGTGCGCGTCACCCCCATCACCCAACGCGCCGATGCGGCCCTGCTGGACACCCTGGTGGCCCAAGCCGATGTGGTGCTGGACTGCAGCGACAACTTTGAAACCCGCCAGGCCGTGAACCTGGCGTGTGTGGTGCACCGAAAACCCCTGGTGTCGGGCGCGGCCATTCGCATGGACGGGCAGATCTCGGTGTTTGACAGCACACAGCCCGATGCGCCCTGCTACGCCTGCATCTTCCCGCCCGCCCAACTGCCCGAAGAAACCCGCTGCGCCACCATGGGCGTGTTCGCGCCGTTGGTGGGCATCATCGGCACGGTGCAAGCGGCCGAAGCGCTCAAAATTTTGAGCGGCATGGGCAGCCACATGGCCGGGCGCCTGCTCATGCTCGATGGGCGCGAGCTGTCCTGGACCGACATCCGAATGCAACGCAATTGGGCTTGTCCGGTGTGCGCGGCGCACCGTCAAGACATGGATCCCGGGTCCAGCCCGCAATGACAGGCACTGCACACTTGAACGCGCTCAATTTCCATGGCAGATGCCGTGAAATTTTCTGAACAATGCGGGTGACATGGCGGCTTCTTGGGTCGAAAAAATGCCTTTTTTTTGTTTCTCTGCTTGGCGCTGCAACGCGGCATAAGGGCCTTTGCCGGTGCGAAAACTGTAGGCCCACGCCTGACCTGAGCGCACCATTTCAGCGCCCAAATCCACACCGTCGACCGACAAACGCCCAATCTGCCGACCATACGAATCCTGACCACGATCGCTCACTTGAACCGGCTTGCGCAGGGCCAAGACCATCATGGCCTCACGCGCCTCGCTCCCGCCGGACTGACAACTTTCGGGCGCGTCGATGCCTTCAATGCGCAGCTTGACGGGTTCACGCTGCCCCTCGCGCACCACCACGACGGTGTCACCGTCCATCACCCAACTCACCCATCCAGACCAGACCTCGGTCCGGGCTTGCGCCTGGCCCATGGCCTTGTCACTTGCAGCCAAAGCGGCCCCCAGCCAACACGGCAACAGTGCCCCAACAAGACAAGCCCTCATGCTTGGCCCCAGCACGCTCGACCAACGGCCCCAACGGAGCATCAACAGGTTTTCAATCGAAGCCTGTGGTCGAGAGGGAGACGGCGGCATCAGGGTTTTCCGGGTATTTGGTGGATGTCAGCCATTGTCGGTCAAGCCACTACACTCCTATTGGCACAGCGTTTTAAACCCAAGCGCATTTGACGCCCAACACCCACGGAGACAATCATGAAACCCATTTCGCCCCTTCTCCGCCAGCGCATTGGCACCTTCAGCCGCCGCAGTTTGGGACTGCTGGCCCTGTCTTTGGCGACACTCTCGCCCAGCCTGCAAGCGCAAGAAAAACCACCGCTGAAAATCCTGGTCGGCTTTCCACCCGGCGGCTCGGCCGACGTGCTGGCCCGCATGGTGGCCGAAGCGCTGCGCGACGACTTTGGCACCATCGTGGTGGACAACAAACCCGGCGCTGGCGGGCGCATTGCCCTTAACCTGGTCAAAGCCGCCAAGCCCGATGGCCAAACCGTGATCGTGTTGCCCAGCGGCCCCATGGTGCTGTTTCCCCACGTCTACAAAAAGCTCGACTACGACGCGGTGAAAGACTTCACGCCCGTCTCGCAAATTGCGCGCTTCCAGTTTGGCGTAGTCTCTGGCCCCGCCAGCAATGTGAAAACCGTGGCCGAGATGACGGCCAAAGCCAAATCCGACCCGGCTTCTGCCAGCTACGGCACACCCGGTGCAGGCACCTTGCCGCACTTCATGGGGGTGTTGCTGGAGCAGTCTGCGGGCATCAGCCTGAACCACATTCCCTTCCAAGGCGGGGCACCCGCCAACACGGCGCTGCTGGGCGGACACATCGGCTACAAGTTTGACGTGGTGTCCGAAACCGCCGAAATGCACCGTGCAGGCAAAGTGCGCATCATTGCCGTCACCGGCGGCCAGCGTGATTCGCAAGTGCCCGAAGTGCCCACCCTCAAAGAGTCCGGCATCAACATGGAAGCAACGGCCTGGTTCGCCATGTACGGCCCCGCTGGCCTCAAAGGCGATGCGCTCACACGCCTCGAAAAAGCCATGATGAAGGTCGCCCGCGACCCCGCCATGAAAGACAAAATGATCAAACTGGGCCTAGAACCGATTGGTTCGAACTCTGTTGACCTGGCCTCCGCGCAGAAAGCCGACCTCAACCGCTGGGAAAAACCCATCAAAGCCACGGGCGTGCAACTGGACTGAGCACATGACACACTCCACCTCAGCGCGTCCCAACATCATCTTCATCGTCGCCGACGACCTCGGCTTTGCCGACCTGGGCTGCTACGGTGGACGCGACTCGCAATTCGGCAAAGTCTCGCCCGTGCTCGACCAGTTGGCCGCTGGCGGCCTCAAGTTCACGCAGGGTTATGCCAACTCGCCCGTGTGCTCGCCCACCCGCTTTGCGCTCATGACGGCGCGCTACCAGTACCGCCTGCGCGGCGGTGCCGACGAGCCCATCAACAGCCGCAGCCGGGGCAGCGCCGTGCTGGGTTTGCCACCCGAGCACCCCACGGTGCCATCCCTGCTCAAAGCCAGCGGCTACCGCACGGCGCTGATCGGCAAATGGCACCTGGGTTATCCGCCGCACTTCAGCCCGCTCAAATCGGGTTACGAAGAATTCTTTGGCCCCATGTCGGGCGGGGTGGACTACTTCACCCACTGCGCCTCCAACGGCGCGCACGACCTCTTCACCGGCGAAGACGAAACACCCGAAGACGGCTACCTGACCGACATGATCTCCAAGCGGGCGGTGGACTATGTTGAGCGCATGGCACCCGGCGCATCGCAAGGCACACCGTTTTTCTTGAGCCTGCACTACACCGCGCCGCATTGGCCCTGGGAAACGCGCGAAGACCATGCGCTGGCGGCTGAAGTGAAAGACAACATCTTTCACCTGCATGGCGGCAACATCCACACCTACCACCGCATGATCCACCACATGGACGAAGGCATTGGTTGGGTGGTGGAGGCTTTGAGAAAAACCGGGCAACTCGACAACACCCTGATCGTCTTCACCAGCGACAACGGCGGCGAACGCTTTTCTGACAACTGGCCTTTGGTGGGCGGCAAGATGGACCTGACCGAAGGCGGCATCCGCGTGCCGTGGATCGCGCACTGGCCAACGGTCATCGCACCCGGCGGCACCTCCACCCAGCACTGCATGACCATGGACTGGTCCGCCACGATGGTCGAACTGGCGGGTACCAAGGCCCACGACGATTTGCCATTTGACGGCGTGTCCTTGGCCCCCGTGCTGCGCGATGCACAGCACCAGTTTGAGCGGCCGCTCTATTGGCGCATGAACCACCGAGGCCAGCGCGCCTTGCGCATGGGCGACTTCAAATACCTGCGGGTGGACGGCAACGACTACCTGTTCAACATCCCCGCCGACGAACGCGAACGTGCCAACCTTGGCAAGCGCGATGCTGAACGGCTGGAGGCCATGCGCACTGCTTGGGAAGCGTGGGACGCCACCGTGCCCGCCATACCCGAAGACGCCACCGTCAGCCTGGGCTACTCGGTCAAGGACATGCCCCAGCGCTGAAGGCGGTCAAGGTGTGGCGGGCTCTGAAAATAGACCCCAGCTCGGAGACTGAGGTAACAGGGGGAGTTGTCACCCCAGACGAAGATCCGGGGTCCATGCTTTAGCCCTCGCGAAGCGCACTTGAATGTGACAGCGTGTGGGATTTTGGGGGCCACTCAGCGGCGCTGACCCGTGACCATCACCACCACACGGCGGTTAGGCAAGTTGCAGGCGATGCTGGCTGGCGTCGCTTTGCGGCCGCAAGTGGTCACCACGGGTTCTCTGGAGCCGCGGCCCTCGGTGGTGATGCGGACACCCTCCAGACCCTTGCCAACGATGTAATCGCGCACCGTTTGGGCACGGTCTTGCGCCAATTTTTCATTGCGCTCTGGCTGTCCCAAGGGGTCGGCATGACCGATGACATGCAGATGGTCCATATGGGAAAAATCACTGCGCAAGCTTGCCATCCAGCGGTCCAGGGCTTGTACGCCTGCTCCAGTCATGGCTTGTGCATCGGAGCGGTCAAATGCAAACAGGGTGTCAGCGGGCAAGGTGATGCGCTCTGTGACAGGTGCGATGGCCAGAACAACGCCCTCTTGGCAAACTTGTTCAACTCTCGAAATGGTGTGAATCTGCTGACGCGTACCGGCCAACTCTTGCAACGCTTGCACGGCCGCCACAGGTTGCAGCACAGGCTTGTCGGCACTTTGCTGCACACGCACGTAATGCGTCTGACCCGGTGTCAGTGACATGGCGGTGATGGTGTCTGGCAGGTCATTGGGCTGGGTGCCCACCCGCATTTGACGCGCACCCATTTCGACAGGCCCTGTCTTGTAACAGAGGGCACTCCAGGCACCCAACTCCAGTGATGCGTGGTAGCGGCCATCCAGAAAGATGCTGGTGACTCCCGTCAGCGCGCTTTGCGCAGCACGGTAAAAGACCACCCGACTTTGCGCAGCACTGACACCACCAGGCACCTGAAATGCACCGCCCAATGACTCTATTTTGGCAACGCTTCGCAGCTCTTTTTTGACCTCTTGCGGGGCGCTCACCTGGGTCTGAGCGCAGCCTGATAACAGGACAAGGGCGACCACCGCTGCGTAAGGAATTTTATTGATTGATTTTTTCATGCGCAAATCTTGATTTCTTACCGGTAAATCCAAATCAATTCAAAAAATAGGTTCATTTTTTTATACAAATCAATGTTTTAATCAATTTAAACTGAAATTAACCACTATTTCATCAGCAACAAACCCCCAATTGGCATACCACCCCAACAATTTGCAAATTTTTGTATTTTTTCATATAGAAACATCGTAAATGCCATCACTGGCAATTTCAAACATCAGTGCGATCCCCGACTCACTAAAGTGTTGGTGGCCCACAGGTGAAATGGACCCCGGCTCGGAGGCCGGGGTGACAAAGTCGTTGGGGTGACAAAGCCGCAGGGCAATCCGAGGGTTGAAAGGCCATTAAGATGGGTGTTTGGTCTGATGCCCTAGCCCATGCAACGATTTTTGACATTCCGCCAATGGCCGCGGTTGACCGCGCCTCTGGCCCGCACCGAAGTGGTGGCGGGTTTGACGGTGGCGCTGGTGATGATTCCCCAAGCCGTGGCCTATGCGGGCCTGGCGGGCATGCCTTTGGTCACCGGGCTTTACACCTGCTTGATCCCGGCTCTGTTGGCCGTGCTGTTTGGCAGCGCCAACCGTTTGTCGGTCGGCCCGGCTGCGCTTACCTGTGTGCTGATTGGTGCGTCTCTCACGGGCATGGCCGAACCCGGCTCTGCCGAATGGGTGGCTCTGGCAGTGTGGTTGTCGCTGCTGTCGGGGGCCATTCAGTTGCTGCTGGGGCTGGGCCACTACGGTTGGTTGATCAATTTGGTCAGTGCCCCTGTGATGATGGGTTTCACCCAAGCCGCGTCTTTGCTCATCATGGCCTCGCAAGTGCCCGGACTGCTGGGCGTCAAAGCATGGAGTTGGGATGTGCAAAGCTGGCCAATGTGGCTCAGCGGGTGGCCGGCGTGGTTTGGGCTGGGCAGTTTGGCGGTGCTGCTGCTGCTGCGCCACTTCAAGCCGCGTTGGCCCGGCATCATGATCGTGATGGGCGTGGCCTCAGCCGTGGCCTATGCCACCGATTACCAGGACCACGGCGCGGTGGTGGGTTTGTTGCCCTCGGGTCTGCCGGATTTTTATTGGCCAGGGTGGCCTGGGCTGGACAGGCTCAACCAGCTGTGGGTACCTGCCATGGTGATCGCACTGGTGAGCTTTTTGGAGACGGCGTCCAGTGCCCGCATTGAATGCCGCCGCGACGGCAAACGCTGGGATGACAGCACCGAACTCTTCAGCCAAGGGCTGGCCAAACTGGCCTCGGCCTTTTCGGGCAGCTTTGCCACCAGCACCTCGTTTTCGCGCTCAGCCCTCATGCTCTATGCCGGCGCACGCTCGGGCTGGGCGGTGGTGGCTTCGGTGGGTTTTGTGCTGCTGGCTTTGCTCTTGCTCATGCCCGCACTGCAATTTGTGCCGCGCTCGGTGATGTCGGCTGCCGTGATCGTGGCCGTGCTCAACCTGTTTCAGCCCCGCCAGTTTTTGGCCGTCTGGCGCGTGGGCCGCGTCGAGACCATGACGGCGGGCATCACCTTTGCCATGACCTTGTTGACCGCGCCGCGCATTTACTGGGGGGTGATGACCGGGGTGCTGGTGGGCCTGAGCCACTTTTTGCACACCCGCTTGCACCCGCGCATCATCGAAGTGGGCCTGCACCCCGATGGCAGTCTGCGCGACCGCCACCTGTGGAAACTGCCCCCGTTGGCCCCGCACTTGTATGCGATGCGCTTGGACGCGGAACTGGACTTTGCAGCCGCCAGCGATTTTGACCGCGCGATCACCGACCACTTGGCCAACCACCCCGCTGTTCGGCATGTTTGCCTGTTTGCCCAGCCCATCAACCGGATCGACGTGACCGGTGTTGAAACCTTCGGCCAGTTGCACCGTCAGTTGGCCAGCCGGGGCATCAGCTTGCACATCAGTGGGATGAAACTGCCGGTGGAGACCACTTTGCGCCGGGCAGGCGAGCTGACGGAGGGCCCGCACCTTTGGCTTTATAGGACCGATGCCGAAGCCCTGCTGGCCATTGCCCAACTGACCCCTTTGCCGAACGATATTGCGGCAGCGGCCATCTGAGGTTTTTCGGGCTACCCGCCCGGCAACGCCTGGGGGCCCCGCCCACGGTCAGCGCGCGACCCACAAGGGCAAAGCCTGGTTGTTTTGGTTTTTCTCGCGCCTGACGGTCTGTGCATTCTCACGAACAGAATCGGTTCGCATCTGGCCCCAAACGGGCAAGTTGGTGAAGCGCAATTGGGTGGCTTTTTGGGGCCATTCACGCGCCACGAAGATTTCCATCTGGTCTGGCAAACGCCAAACCGCTTGATACGGCCCGCTTTGTTCGCGGCCCGTCACGCTGTGGGGGCGGCCAAATCGGCCCTCAATGCGCAGTTTCACATCTTCCACATGCGCGTTGTCGGAAAACGTCATGAACACGTAGTCCACCCGGGCCAGCCTTTGACCTTGTGGGGCGTAGCTGAATTTCATTTGAAGCAAGCCTGGCATCCAGTTAAGCGCTTCGTAGATGTCTTCCTGGAAGGCATCGTCCTCTCGCTGGGGCTTCAAACCCTCGTTCAGGATGGCTTGACGCAAGTCAGCTCGCGTGGCCGTGCTCAAGGTCACGCCAAACATTTGTAATCCGCCTTCGACCTTCGCTTTGGGCTGGGGGGCGGCGGCCTCGGGCATCGGTGTCACCATCACAGCGGGGCCAGACGGCGCAGTGGAGACGGAGCGCCAACCGGTTTGCGCCCAAACAGGCGTGGCCCAAGCCAGCGCACAGCCCATGGTGCAGATCAGCGTGGCTTGCTGCAGACGCTGAACCAGGGGTGTATTGCGAAAAAAGCATGAAGCGGATTGCATGTGAGACCTGCCATGAAGGTTAAGACGGTCTTCCAGTGTACCCACGGACGCCAAATAATGAAAACAAAAGAATCAACTATTAACCACGTAGCGTCCGTCTAAGCCAACGCCTTTTCGAACTCCGACAAGCGTTTGTAGATCGAGCGCAGCTCGGTGATATCAGTCCAGCGCTCGATCAGGTAAGAAAAAGCGTCGTTCACTTTGCCAAACGCATTGCTCACCTGTTGGATCACACCCAAGGTGATCAAGCCCGCGAACAGCGATGGTCCCATCAAGAGGAAAGGGAAAATCACCATCATCTGGCCGTAAAAATTGCTCCACAAATGAAAGTAAGCGTAGTGGTTGAACAGCCGGAAATTGTTCAGCCGCACCCCCATGAACAACTCCAGCACCGTGGGCAAATGCATGCGGCTGCGCTCGTCCTCGGCAAACACCAAGTCTTTGCGCAGCGCCGCCTCGGTGCGCTGGTTGTTGTACTCCAGCCCCGGCAGGCGTATGCCCACAAACCACGAAATGACGGTGCCGCCCAGCGCAGTGACCAACGCCACCCAAAACAACGAGCCCTCAAACTGCAACCAGGCAATGGCCATGCCTGCGGACAAGGCCCACAAAATCGGAATGAACGACACCAGCGTGAGCAGCGCACGCACCAAGCCCAGTCCCAGGTTTTCGGTCTGGCGGGCAAAGCGCATGCAGTCCTCCTGAATGCGCTGCGATGCGCCCTCTACGTTGGCATCGGTGCCCTGCCAGCGCGGCAGGTATTCCTCGGTCAAAGCTTGACGCCAGCGAAAGGCGAAGTGAGAAGCCAGATACGTCTCGAGGCTGCGCAGCAACATGAACGGGAAAGCAATCCACGCAAATTGCAGCATGAAACCCCAGAACTTCTCCAGCCCTCCGGCTTGTTCGGGCTTTTGCAAGAGGTCATAGAACTCGCCGTACCAAGCGTTCAGCTTGACGGTCTGCTGCACCGTGATGAAGACCAGTGCTACCAACACGAACAAACCACCCCAGGCCCACAGGGCCCAGCGGCGTGAGAGAAAAAAACTGCGGAACATGGGCGCTTCTTGTTCAGGGGTTGACGCTGTCGACCGTCTCGGTCTTGAAGTCGGCGGGCAGCACCACTTCGAGCAATTCCAGATCTTCGCTGTGCCCCAGTTCCCGGTGGCGGATGCCTGGCGGCTGGTGCACACAAGAACCCGCCTCCAGCCGAACCGCACCCTGCCCTTCGTATTCGAACTCGATCCAGCCCTTGAGCACATAAACCAGCTGAAACTCGGTGACATGCAAATGCGGCTGACTGGAAAACTCATGCCCCCCGGCGGCGCGGATCACACTGGCCGTGACACGCCCCTGCGTGGCCTGCTTCATCCCCAAATCACGGTACTCAAAAAACGAGCGCAGACCGCGCTCGAACTGCGCATCTTTGGCGTGGGTCACCACAAAACCTTGTGTTGTCATGGGTATCTCCTGTGAACTTGGCTGAATTGATTTGGACAATCATGTCCATCCTAAGGCCAAGTGACCCTTGAATCACAACCCGGGCGACGCCTTTGTCTGTCACACCAGGCGAGTTCTATTTTTGTCACCCCGTGCCAAGCCGCAAGGGAGACAAATTAAGGATTCATGGGTTTTACACCCAATGCCATGGCACAGCCAATCAATGCCGGTTGTTCTTTGCGTATGACGTAAGTTGGGATCTCCATCATGTATTTTTGAAAACGGCCTTTCGCTTCAAAAGCAGCCCGGAAACCCGATTGTGCAAAGTACTCACCCAATTGACCGATGACGCCACCACCGATGTAAATGCCTCCCCTGGCGCCTAAAGTCAAAGCCAAATTGCCAGCTGTATTCCCAAGGAAGCGGCATAGCTGGTCCAAGGCCTCCTCAGATGCGGGGTCAGTGGCGGCCATTCCACGCTGACTCACCTGTATCGCATTCAAGGGTTCGGCAGCTGTTGCATTGAGCATGCAAATGGCCTGATACAAATTCTCTAAACCCATGCCAGAAATCACTCGCTCAGCCGAAACATGAGGGAACATCTGCCAGAGGGTTCGCAAAATGTCAGCTTCGCGCTCGCACGACGGTGAAAGACTGACATGTCCGCCTTCACCAGCAATCGGAACCCAATCGCCATGGCGGGACCGAACCAAATACGACACACCTAATCCAGTTCCGGGGCCAATCATGCCTTTGGGTGCATTTTCTACAGGTGATCCCTTGCCAATTTGCTCTAAATCGTTGGTGCCAAAAGCGGGTGCTGCCATGGCCATGGCTTCCCAATCGTTCAGCATGAGCAATTTTTCAAGACCCAAAGTCTGTCGTGTTTTTTCAATCGAAAATCGCCATTCGTTATTGGTCATCTCCACGACATCGCCAAGAATGGGGTTGGCTATGGCAATGCAAGCATTGACGACCTTTGGATTGCCAATTTGATGCAGATAATCAGTCACTGCGGTGACCAAGTCTGGAAACTGTCCTGTTGAAAGTACCTTGACCTGAGAGATCGGGGTCTTGTTGCCATACACCAATGCAAACCGAGCATGGGTTCCGCCCACATCTCCGAGTAGAAAAGGCAATGCTGCTTTTGGAGTTGGTTGATTCTCTGGCATCGGTATGTGTTTTCAGCGTCGATTGATTCGCGTCGACTCACGCACCACCAATTCAGCGGCAACCAACCTAGAAGGTGGGTTTTGCTTGTTCAAGATGTCAATCATCGCTTTCGCCGCTGAAACCCCGATTTCATAAACGGACTGGCGAACCGATGTCAAAGGCGGCAAAGTGAAAGCGGAGTGGGGAAGATCGTCAAAGCCGATCAATGAGATGTCTTCCGGCACCCTCAAGCCGGATCTGTGCAAAGCCAAACGCGCTCCATAGGCCATCTGATCATTGGCCGCCAGCACTGCGGTGAACTGCACACGCGCATCGAGCAAAGTGTTCATGGCACGAAATCCGCCAGCCTCTTGGTAATCGCTGAAAACGATCAACGACTCATCCAAAGCCATCCCTTTTTTGGAGGCCTCGTCTTTAAAGCCTTGCAAGCGCTCAGCGGCATCCGGGTGATCCAGTGGCCCCGAGATGAAAGCCACACGCGTGTGACCCAAGGCATGCAAATGGCGAACAGCCAAACTGGCACCCTCGGTATTGTCAAAGTCAATGCTGAACAATCCGCTCGCACTCAAACGCCTGCCCGTGACCACCACCGGGATGGTGGCCGCCATATCGACCAAAGTTTCGTCGGCCAACTTGCCCGTCAAGACAATGATGCCGTCCACCTTGCGCTCTTGCAGCATGAACAAGCGGTTCTTTTCTTCGGCCTCGTTCCAATGCCCGCTGACAAACAAAGGCACGTAATTGGCTTTGTGCAATTCGTCTTCGATGCCGCGCAAGGCCTCGCCGTAGTAAGGGCTGTCAATGAACTGCGTCAACACCCCAATGCTCATGGTGCGCCCGCCAGCCAAACTGCGGGCAGCCGGATCGGGCCGGAAACCCAACTCCTCGATCACGGCTTTTACCAAGGCTTGTTTTTCCTCGCTTACCTGCGCCGTGCCATTCAAGATGCGCGAGACGGTGCTGGGCGAAACACCGGCTTTTTGGGCCACCATGCCCAGGGTGGTCCTCATGGTTTTTACGTTTCGACTGACTGGAGAGTCCGGGGCATTGGCCACGGTGGCTGTTTCTTTATGCATTCTTCATGTGGTCGATAGGTGGAAGCATAACTATTATGGTCTTTAAATGTTACGCCCTCTGCGTTCTTTCACAGAATGCGATTGGACTCATTTGGACCAATAAACAGCATCCACTTTCAAGGACGTGGTGTTGCCTGCGGTGTTGGCCGTTTTGGCGTAACGGTCGGCAATCACGAAGGGGTTGGTCACACGGCTCAGGTCAAAAACCGAGGCAACAGAATTTTCCATGCCATAGGCCTTGGCCCCCGCAGCCTTGATGGCCGCGATAGGGATCGACACCTGGTGCCACTGCCCATCGTTGTCATAACCGTATTGGCCCGGACTGATCGCAAGGTAAACGTCGTACAGGCTGCTGTCTGCAGCGGTACCTGTCAAAAAGCCCACTTCAATTTTGCCGGGGTAAGTGGTTTTGATGCTGAAGTTCAGTCGGCCCGTGCTGGTGTCAAAGTTGCTAAGGTCGTCAGGGCTGTTGTCGATGGCAAAAGTCATGCCCCAACCCCACACCAAGGGCCTTGGCGTGATTTGCCAACTGTGGGGGCCGTCGTTGGCATCGGCATCGGTGTTGCTGCCCACAGCGGTTGCGGTGGTGCCACTTTCCCAAGCGTTAAGCACCGGTGTCACGACAGGCGTGGCTTCCCCATTTGTGACTGTGTCGGCATACACCGTGTAACGGTTGGCCGTGATACGCGCGTTGCTTTGCACGGCCACGTAATGGGTAGCGTCGGCCACCGCACAGCTGCCGGTTTCGGCCACAAAGTCATTGCTCAGGCCTTGCACAGCACAACGCGCTTGCCGTGCCACGTTGAACAAGCCCCACTTGTCATCACTGAGTTTCCAGGGTTCATCGAATCCGGCAAACAGGACGATGTTCTGAGGACCCGTTCCACTGTTCTTCCAGACCTTGAGTCGGTCCCAGTACATTTTTTGGTTGATCGGGCTGGCCCTTTGAACTTCGTTGCCGGAAGGGACGGCTTTCCAGCCTGTTTCGCCGATCACGATAGGGGTTTGCGTCAGGCCCAAGGCCGTTAACTTGGTTTTGACCGCAGAGTATTCAAATTTTGCACGGTTGATGGCCGCATCCATCATGGCCACAGCCCGATCTGCTTCAGGCACAGCTTGTTGCTGCCAATCCCACAATCCTGGGCTGTGAATCGTATCCAGCAAAGGGTAGGTGTGCATGGCCACAAAGTCCACCGCAGCCAACAGGCTTTTGGCATCTTGCTCGATCGACTCCTGCGCCAGCACCGCCCAGTTCTCGTCGGTGGTCACCGGCTGAGTCACCGCATTTCTGACTTGCTGGATGTAGCGCAACAAATTGGCCGAGGTTTGCGGCTGGCGGCTCCATGAAACCAAGGTCTCGTTGCCCACACTCACGGCCAAGACCTGCGTTTTGTAGGCATTGGCCAAGGCAATGCCACGGGCAATTTCTTGCTGATTGCCTGTTTCAGACCCGCTCCCCGAAGACACCCAAAGGCCCAGCATCACCTTCATGCTCAAGTTTTGTTCGGTGATGACTTCCAGCACCTTTTTGGCCACGGCGTCAGAGCTGTCAAACAGGCGAATTAAGCCTATCCCCGCTTTGCCCAGCAAGACCAAATCCTCTTGAATCATGGCCTTGGTGATGGTTTCTGAATCACGGTTTGACGTCCGGTAGGGCGAATACGCCACTGCTTGGGCCAATGTAAAAGCCGCCGGCAGCGCCCGCACGGTCACGGCATTAGTGGCTGCAGGGCCGCCACCGCCCCCGCAACCCCAAAGGCTGGTGCTAAGCAACACAGCACTCAAAACCCAGAGCGCAAAATTGTGTGGTTTTTGGGATGCGAGTTTCATGCTGTTTTCAGGGCTTTTGGATGCATCAGAAGGTGTAAACCACACCAGCACCTGCCCAGTTGCCTGATCGGGCTACGCGCGAGTCCACCCCTGTGAAAGCGGCATGACCTGGCATGCTCATGGGTGCCAAGCCTTTTTTGCCATAGTTCACAACGCCTGCAAAACCATAGACCGCAAAGCCAGGTTGGATTTCATAGCCCACACCCACGGTGTTGAGCATCATGGTGTTGGACTGGCCCCGCTCCACTGGGTTTTTGGTGTGGGCTTTGCCCATATAAACCATGCCAGTGTTCACGTTCCATTGCGGCGCAAATTTGTAGACCAAGCCCAAGCTAATGTCGGTAGTACTGGCGTTGTAGGCCTTGCTTGAAGCGTCAACACCGTCCACGTTGAACATGTCATTCCACAGTGCATTGGGAGCAACATAATTGGTCACCACCGCTTTCGTGCCACTCCATGTGTTGTGCCGAATGCCACCATACAAGTCAGTTTTGGCATTGAGTTGGTAACGCGCCATCAGCATCAAGATCGATTGCTTGTTGCCATCGACCAACAGGGGTTGGTTGTTTTGACCGATGAATGGCGCGGTGGTGGTGGTGGCGACAAATGGGGCGTGGCCCCAAGCCACGGCTTGACCATTTTTGCCGGTTTGTGCAATGGCATCCAGAGTCAAAGGGCCTTTGACATATTTGGCATAAAGCTCATAAAACGCTGGCTTGTTGACTTTGTGCTGAGCGTCCCCTGCGTCATAAGTAGCCTCGATGTAGAGGTCCCCCGCAGCCACATCCATCAAGGG
Source organism: Limnohabitans sp. Rim8 (assembly GCA_945897795.1). Taxonomy (GTDB): domain Bacteria; phylum Pseudomonadota; class Gammaproteobacteria; order Burkholderiales; family Burkholderiaceae_C; genus Limnohabitans_A. The sequence goes on from CAMDFT010000016.1 coordinate 40,683, forward strand.
CAAGCCCACACGCACAGCACGCTGCAACAAGCCATAACCCGCACCGCTAGAACCCCAAGAATCGGCAATACCCACATTGGTGCCGTAAGGGTAGTCTGCCAAACTCCAACTGCGCGTTGGGAATGCGCCCACTTGGACCGACCCGAAATCTTCGTGTTTCAAGGTGACGTTCTTCTCGTACCAAATGCCCTCGATGTCTTGCTTGCCATCGCGCCAGCGCTGGCTGATCAATCCCTTGATCTTGACGCCCTTGCCCAAATCAAAGTCACGGGTAGCCAAGTACGGTTGAAACAAGGTCACTTTGTTTTCAGCCGTTCCAAATTTTTTGCCTTCAGCCAAGGCATCGGCCCAAGGACGATGGCGGTTTTCACCTGCGTTCAGTTGGCAATCGCTGCACTGGTTGCTGGCGCGTGAAATTTCTGCTTTTGCAAAGCCTGTCAGCGTGAAGGGGCCGAATTCGACGGCCATGGCATTTTGCCCAGCAGCCAATCCCGCACCCAATACAAACAGGCTGGTGACTTGGCGAATCTTTTGGGCCGATTTTGTTTTTTTGTTCATGTTTTCCTCGTGAATTGAAAGCGCTTTCACTAGGTTATCGGCCTCGTATTAGCATGTCAATCCTTTTAGATAAGGGTTTACCCAAATATGCTGTGATAGATTTTATCTAATTTAATGGAAAACCCTTAAACATTTTGAAAGCGCTTTCATTATTATTTGACATGACTTTTAATTTCGCTTGAACGCCGTTCACTCCATGCCACTTGCACAACGTATTTTGAGCATCGCTATTGGCAGCCTGCTTTTCAGCGGCGCTGGCTTTGCCCAGCCCCTGATGTCCTTAGGGGCCGGTCAAGTGTTGCTTGCCCCTCGCAGCAGCGACAACGCACCCCCGCCTGCCATGGGCCTGACCGATGCCATGAAAAAGCAAGCGGTTCCCACCAACCAGTGGTACTCGGGCCTGGTGTTCAGCCCCAAAGCCGAGGTGCTGTTTGCCCAACCTTATTCCGTTCGTGCAGCGGATACGGGTTTTGAATTGGCCTTGCCCACCCGTGTGGTCATCCCCACCGAACGCAAAGATACCGAAATTCATTACCCCCACCGTGCGCCTTTGGTCATTTCCCCTGTGGCCTTCAAAGCCAGCAAAGGCAAGCTGGCCAAAGCCAGTGATTGGGCCATCGACATCGCCATGGGCACTGGACAAGACCGCTTTGACATGACCGTGGGTCACGGCAGTCCCTATGTGTTTGGCCACATCAGCAGGGGGGCTGTCCGCTTCCAAACTGCCGCAACTGCCCAACGCACCGACTTGTCCGCAGACCCCAGGGTGCTCACCCTGCAAAGCGGCGGCCAAACCTTTGCCCTGTTTGGCCCCACCGGAGTGCGCTGGGAACAAAGCAGCGACAAGCAATGGATCGCCCATTTGCCTGAAGGCAAAACATATTTTTCTGCCGCTGTTTTGCCCGATCTCAAGCCAGAAACTCTGGCATTGTTCACCCACCACGCCTATGCCTTCCCCACCGACACCCAAGTGCAGTGGCGTTACAACGAAGGCAACAACGCGCTCAAAACCGACTACGTGGTGAAAACCCAAGTCATGGAAGGCGATGAGAAACAAACCCTGCTCGGCCTGTACCCTCACCATTGGTTTCAAAACGCCTCCGTCAAGGACCAATTTTTTTCGCAATACGACACGATCCGTGGTGCGGTGCGTGTCTTGGCTGGCAACCAGTTCTCAACCGAATTGGCTTACCGGGGTTTTGTGCCCTATTGGCCGGGCCTGAAGGAACACCCACGCGCCGCCGAACTCAAAGACCTTTTGAAGGCCGATGTGCGCAACGCCCGCCGCAACATGCTGCAAATTGGCAATGGGCCGTATTGGCAAGGCAAAGGCCTGCAGCGCATTGCCAAAGTCATGGACGTGGCCGAACAAGAAGGCGATGCCGAGGCCACCGAGCGTTTGCAAAGCTTGATCAAGGGCCGCATTGAGCAATGGTTTTCGGGCAAGAACCGCAACACCTATTTCCACCTGGACAAAAGCTTGGGCACGGTGCTGGCTTATCCGGAAGAGTATTTTTCTGTGGTGCAAATGAACGACCACCACTTTCACTACGGGTATTGGATTCGCACCATGGCCGATTTGGCGCTGCGCGATCCTGACTGGACGTCCGATCCTAAGTGGGGCGCTATGACCCAATTACTGATCAAGGACATCGCCACTGCCGAGCGCGGCCGTGCGGACTTTCCGTTCTTGCGTAACTTTGACATCTACGAAGGCCACTCATGGGCCTCGGGCATTGGCCTGGGCGACTTGGGCAACAACCAAGAATCCTCATCCGAAGCCATCAATGCATGGGCCGCACTGATCTTGTGGGCCGATATTCGCGGTGACAAAGCGCTTCGCGACTTGGGCATTTACCTATACACCACCGAAATCGAAGCCATACGCCACTACTGGTTTGATGTGCACAACATCGTGTTTGCACCCGAATACAAAAACAAAGAAGTCAGCATGTTGTTTGGTGCCGCCTACAAGCACAACACCTGGTGGACCGACGAGCCCCGGCAGATCAAGGGCATCAACTTGCTGCCCATCACCACCAGTTCCACCTATTTGGGCATGGACCCCGCCCACACCAAACGCAGCCTGGCCACTTTGCCCGAAGACACCCGCATTTTTGAATCGCGTGGCAAACGCGCCGACCCCACCGACATGTGGCAAGACCTGTTTGCCAAGTACATGGCCCTGACCGACCCCAAAGCCGCCTTAGCCATGTGGGACCGCTGGGGTGCTGTTGAGCTGGGCGACACCCGCACCCACGCACTGCACTTTATGTTGAGCCTGGAAAAAATGGGTGCCCCCGATTTCAGCGTCAGCGCCAACCACGCTTTGTATTCAGTCTTCAACCGCGCAGATGGCCTGAGGACCTACCTGGCCTACAACACTGGCTCACAAGCTAAGACCGTGACCTTCAGCGATGGGCAAGTGCTGCAAGTGCCACCCCGAAGCCTGGCGCAGGCCAGCAAAAAAGTTCCCCCCTGAGCCCCTTTTTCAACCCCTAGCGCAATCTATTCATCAAAAATGAAAGCGCTTTCAATTAAAACCCGAAGGAGACCTTCATGCGATCATTCCCAACCAAACTTTCCGCTTGCGCCATCGCAGCCGCCGCATTGCTTTCAGCGTGCGG
>CAMDFT010000017.1 GCA_945897795.1 Limnohabitans sp. Rim8
TGTGGGCCGCATCATCACCGACCTGCGCCCCAGCATCTTGGACCATCAAGGGCTGTGGGGCGCGCTAGAGTGGCAGGCGCAGGAGTTTGTGCAGTCGGCCGAACAAGAACTGAAGTGGTGCATGGAAGTGGACGAGCAACGCGTGCTGCAAGAGCCCATGGCCATGGCGGTGTTCCGCATTTTTCAGGAGATGCTCAGCAACGTGGGCCGGCACGCCCGGGCGCGCACGGTGGATGTGGACATCGTGGAGCGCGAGGGCTGGCTGCACCTGTCGGTGGAAGACGATGGCTGTGGGGCCGAGCTGCAGGCCTTTGAGTCGGCGCAAGCCTACGGCATCTTGGGCATGCGCGAGCGGGCGCGCCACTTTGGTGGTGTGATTGACATCGACAGTGCGCCCGGTCGGGGCACGCGCATGCGCTTGTCCATGCCCTTGACTGTCCACGAGGTGGCCTCATGAGCGCCGCCGTGCGTGTGCTGCTGGGCGACGACCATAAGATCGTGCGTGAAGGCATGAAGATGGTGCTGGCCGACGACCCCGCCTTGCAGGTCGTGGCCGAGGCCGACACCGGTCCCGGCGTGCTGGATGAGGTGCACAAGTTGCACGGCCTGCAGGGCATCGACGTGGTCTTGCTCGACATCGCCTTGCCGGGCATGGACGGGCTGGATGTGCTGCAAGCGCTGCGGCGCGACTGGCCGGGGTTGCCCGTGCTCATGCTGAGCACTTACCCCGAAAAACAATACGCTGTGCGCTGCATTCAGCTGGGTGCATCGGGTTATCTGAACAAAAGCACCGACCCGGATGAGCTGATGGCCGCGCTGCGGCGCTTGGCCGCAGGCGGCATGCACGTCACGCCCGCCACGGCCGAGGCTTTGGCCAGTCTGGTCAGCCAGGGCCGCACCAAAACCGGGATCGACATGCTGTCGCACCGAGAGCACCAGGTCTATCTTTTGTTAACGCAAGGCCACACGGTGAGTGAAATTGGTGCGCAACTGAGCCTGGCCCCCAACACCGTGAGCACTTACCGTGCACGCATCTTGGAAAAGACGGGCTCCAAGAACGATGTGGAGTTGGCTTTGTATGCGCAAAGCATCGTCGGGCGCTATTGACCTGGTTCGACCTGCCTTTGTAGGTCGGTGCCTTCAGGTCCGACATGGGGGTGGTTGCGCACCACCGAATGAAATGCCGCTTCGCGAAGGCGCAAACGTCGGACCATAAAGGCCCGACCTACAAGAGGGCGCGTCGGGCTAGACGTGCACGGCTTGCGGGACGTGTGGGTATAGGCAGGTCGGTGCCTTCAGGTCTGACATGGGGGTGTGCAAGTGCGCTCTGAATTTGTAGGGCCAGCCCTACACCGCATCGACAAGCGGCTTGCTAAATGAAGATGCGCGCCCCCGATGGCGCGTCAGCAAGGTTTTCTGGCCCGCAGCTTGCATGGTGTTGAGCATCTTCAACAAAGCGAGGTTGCCATGTCTGAATTTTTCGATCCGTACAACGCCGACCGCCCCCTGATGCTCAAGTGCAGCTGCGGCCGTGACCACTCACCCGCCGACCACCATGCAGAGGTGGCCGCCGATGCAGCCGCTGCGCAACTGCGTGCCCGTTCAGAGACCGCCGAATTTGAAGCCTACAGCCAAGAGTTCATCGAGGCCACTTTGGTCAAGTCGCTGTTCCCGCACGACGAAGAGCGCCGCATGTTCTTACGCGCCGTGGGCAAAAAGACCGCCATGGCCGCCATTGCCAGCGTGCTGCCTGTGGCCAGCTTGCAAGCCTTGGCGCAAAGCAAAGGCCCTTTGGAAAAGACCAACCTCAAGATCGGCTTCATCCCGATCACCTGCGCCACGCCACTCATCATGGCCGATCCGCTGGGCTTCTACCAAAAGCAGGGCCTGAATGTCGAAGTGACCAAGACCGCCGGTTGGGCCTTGATCCGCGACAAGATGATCAACAAGGAATACGACGCCACGCACTTCCTGTCACCCATGCCCTTGGCCATCAGCATGGGTCTGGGCGCCAATGCCACGCCCATGAACGTGGCGACCATCCAGAACATCAACGGTCAGGCCATCACGTTGGCCATGAAGCACAAGAACAACCGCGACCCGAAGAACTGGAAGGGCTTCAAGTTTGCCGTGCCGTTTGATTATTCAATGCACAACTTTTTGTTGCGCTATTACTTGGCCGAAAACGGCATCAACCCCGACACCGATGTGCAAATTCGGGTGGTGCCGCCGCCAGAGATGGTGGCCAATTTGCGCTCGGGCAACATCGATGGTTTCCTCGGACCCGATCCCTTCAACCAGCGTGCAGTGTTCGATGAAGTCGGCTTCATCCACATCCTGACCAAAGAGCTGTGGGACGGGCACCCCTGCTGCGCCTTTGGCACCAGCACTGAGTTCATCCAGAAGAACCCCAACACCTTCGCTGCGCTCTACCGCGCGGTGCTCACGGCTGCAGCCATGGCCCGCAAGCCCGAAAACCGGGAACTGATCGCCAAGGTGATTTCACCCGCGCAGTACCTGAACCAGCCAGAGGCTGTGATTGCCCAAGTGCTGACTGGCAAATTTGCCGACGGTTTGGGCAAGGTGCAAAACGTGCCCGGCCGCGCGGACTTTGACCCTATGCCTTGGCAGAGCATGGCGGTGTGGATGCTCACCCAAATGAAGCGCTGGGGGTATGTGAAAGGCGATGTGAATTACAAGCAAATCGCTGAGAAGGTTTTCCTCATCACCGATGCGCGCAAGCACATGAAAGAGCTGGGCCACAGCTTTGCAGCCACGACGCCTTACCCCAAGTACAAGATCATGGGCAAAGAGTTTGACCCGGCCAAGCCCGAGGAATACATCAAGAGCTTTGCGATCAACAAGATGGGTTAAGGCACATGAAAACCACGCACCTCAATTTGCGCGCGGCCATGGTCTCGCTGCTCATGTTCTTGGTCTTTCTGGGGGCGTGGCAACTCTCAGCCACTGCCCCAACGGTGGCCGGCGCCACCAAGGCGGGCATGACGGCTGAAGACATTGAATACCAAAAGATGATGGGCAAAGACCCGGGGGCGGTCAAAACAACCGGGTTCCCACCGCCCCTTGAAGTGGGCAAGGCCATGATGGGCCATCTGGCCGATCCGTTTTATGACAAAGGCCCCAACGACAAAGGCATCGGCATCCAGCTGGCGCATTCGCTGGGTCGGGTGGCGCTGGGCTTTTTCCTGGCGGTGCTGGTGGCGCTGCCGGTGGGTTTCATGATTGGCATGTCGCCGCTCATGCGCAAAGCGTTTGACCCCTTCATCCAGGTGCTCAAACCCATCAGCCCGCTGGCCTGGATGCCCTTGGCGCTGTACACCCTGAAGGATTCCGAGGTCAGCGGCATCTTTGTCATCTTCATCTGCTCGGTCTGGCCCATGCTGATCAACACCGCTTTTGGCGTGGCCGCCGTCAAGCGCGAATGGCTCAACGTGGCCAGCACGCTGGAAGTGCGTCCCCTCCGCAAGGCGTTCCAGGTGATCCTGCCAGCAGCAGCGCCGACCATCGTCACAGGCATGCGCATCAGCATGGGCATTGCGTGGTTGGTGATCGTGGCCGCCGAGATGCTGGTGGGTGGCACAGGCGTGGGTTACTTCGTGTGGAACGAGTGGAACAACCTGTCGCTGGTGAACGTGATCTTTGCGGTGTTGGTCATCGGCGTGGTGGGCATGCTGCTGGACTTGGCATTTGCCCAGGTGCAAAAGGCGGTGACCTATGTGGAGTGAAGCCACCGAACGCGGGCTGATCGCTCCTTTGTCATCCGACACCCATGCACCCCAACCCAAGGCCAAAGCCATGAACGCTTTCCTCAAGATCGAAAAACTGGGCAAGGCTTACCAAAGCGACAAGCCCGTTTTTTCAGACGTGACATTCACCATCGACAAGGGTGAGTTCGTCTGCATCATCGGCCACTCGGGCTGTGGCAAGACCACCATCTTGAACGTGCTGGCGGGTCTGGACACGGCCAGCACGGGCCATGCCTTCATGGACGGGCGCGAGATCGCAGGCCCGAGCCTGGAGCGCGGTGTGGTGTTCCAAAGCCACGCGCTCATGCCTTGGCTCACGGTGCGGCAAAACATTGCCTTTGCGGTCAAGTCCAAGTGGCCCGAATGGAAAACACCACAGGTCAATGTGCATGTGGAAAAGCACGTCGGCATGGTGGGCTTGCTGCACGCCATCGACAAAAAGCCCAGCCAGCTGTCGGGTGGCATGAAGCAGCGCGTGGGCATTGCGCGGGCCTTCGCCATACAGCCCAAGATGCTGTTGCTCGACGAGCCTTTTGGCGCGCTCGATGCGCTGACGCGCGGCACCATCCAAGACGAGCTGATGACCATCGTGCGCCAGACGCAGCAAACCGTTTTCATGATCACGCACGATGTGGACGAAGCGATTCTTTTGTCTGACCGCATCTTGCTCATGAGCAACGGCAACGAATCGGGTGGCAGCTATGTGCCAGGGGGTCTGGCCGAGGTGGTGGTCAACCCGCTCCCGCGAGAGCGCACGCGGGCCCAGTTGCACCACTTGCCTGGCTATTACGACATGCGAAACCACATCGTCGATTTTTTGGTGTCACGCGCCAAAGCCCATTGAATTTTTTTACCCCTAATTTTCTTCAACTCCCCTTAAGAGGTCATTCATGAACCGTTTAGACATCACCGAAAAAATCATCACAGCCAAAGTGTCCAAAGGAATCAAGTGGAGCGACGTTGCCGAGAAAGTCGGCCTGTCCAAAGAATGGGTCACCGCCGGGTGCTTGGGCCAAATGACCTTTGACGCTAAGCAAGCCAAAGTCATCGGCAAAATCTTTGGCCTGACCGCCGAAGAAATCAAATGGCTGCAAGTGGTGCCCTACAAAGGCTCTTTGCCCAGCCAGGTGCCCACCGACCCGCTGATCTACCGCTGGTACGAAATCGTGAGCGTCTACGGCACCACCATCAAGGAGCTGATCCATGAAGAGTTTGGCGACGGCATCATGAGCGCCATCGACTTCAGCATGGACATCGTGCGCCAGCCCGACCCCAAAGGCGACCGCGTGAACGTGGTGCTGTCGGGCAAGTTCTTGCCTTACAAGCAGTACTGAAATGCCCAAGGTCCTGCAGGCCTCCCTGATGGTTTTTCGCAAACCGCCTACCAACCCCTTGTTGCCAAATGACGGCATACGGTGGAGAGGTTGAAGGCGGTGTTTACGGGGTGGAACGGCTAAAGCTCAGGCTGCCCATAAGGTCAGCCGCTTTTGGCAGTCAGCTTCAGGTAGCCGAGCACCAGAGGTCAGCATGCTTTGCAAGTGCTGTGCTGCGTTTTTTCGCTCAATGATTTGGTGTGCCACCATTTGATCCAGCAACCACAGCGCGCCGTGTACTTGCAAGCCATCGGCCATGGCATGTTTCCGCAAGCGGCCATCGCCTGTGAGCAAGGGGCGGCCTGTTTGTTTGGCCAATTGGTAGCACGACACATCAGCCAACGAGCTGTTGTTGTGGGCTTGCATCAGCGGGTAGAGCGCGGCGGTGGCTTGCTCATCCAAAGTTTCAACCACCAGGCCCCGCGCTCGCAAATTGGTATGGTCAAAGTCTTGTAGTTCAGTCAAAACAAAGTCAGTGCAGCACAGCGTGAGGGGCAGGTCAAACATCGCATCCAGAAGACCTGCATTGCGCAAATCAATCCAGATGTTGGTGTCACTGATGTAGACCTGCGCTGTCATGCGGTGGCAGGCAAGCGATCCAGTTGGGGGTCCAGCTCATGGAGGCTGCATTGCAAAAATTCTGCGGCTCTGGAGGGGGTAAAGAGGTCTTCAGCCAATCCGCGATAGACCAAGGATTCAAATCGTCGCGGTTGCTCTGGCAGCAATGCTTCAGGTTCGTTGGTCCGCCAACCGTGTTTGTTGAATTCAAAGTAGGCGTTGCGAAAGCCTGCATCACTGAGCAGATCGAGGTCTTTCAGCCTGCGCAGCGCCACTTGCATGGACACGCCGTAACGACGCTTGGCATTCAACAATTCTGCCGAATAAACCCGCGAGCGCTGGTGGTTGCCAAAGTCTTGCAGCAAACGGTTTTTGGGGTACAAAAACGCGCCTGCAAAACGGTGGCAGCAGGCTTCTTTGTCTTTGTCGGGCATGTCTGCGGGCAGGGCCATGACCCAGTGGCCCAGTTCGTGGGCGGCAGTAAAGCGCATGCGCTCGCCGGGGCGTTGGCAGTTCAGCGCGATCAGCACATGCTGGTTGTCGTGGGTGGTGGCGCAAGCGCCGTCAAAGTCATCTGGCCCGTCGAGCAGGGCCACCTTGATGCCGTTGTCTTCCAACAATTCGGTCAGGTGTGCAATGGCATCGCCGCCAATTTTCAGTTGATCGCGCAGCTGTTGTGCTGCCAGTTCTGCTTCTTGTACGTTGGTAACGACCAGTGATTGGGCCGGCAAGACCTGAACGGTCGTCTCCGCGTCAAAGCAACGTTCCAGTGCTTCGTAGCGTTCTAGGTGGTCGTGCATTTTTTCACGCAAGGAGGCCTGCCGAGCCAGCGACATTTTGGACAGCTTGCGAAACTCGAGCGGCGCAAGTTGGATCGCGTCGGATCGGAAGAAGTATTCGGGTTTGACGTTGAGCGCTTTGGCCAGCTGCAAGATGCGGGTTGAGTTGGGCTTGGAGTCGCCCTTCTCAAACTTGTTCAGTGCTTGTTTGCTGATGTCGCCCAGGTTGGTGGCCAAAGCTTCTAGGCTGAGGCCTCTGAGCATGCGTGCCCGGTGGATTCGATGATGAATCATGGCGGCTCCTTGGTTGACGAGCCTTAGATTATATGTTTTTTTGTCAACCAAGCCAGCGGTTTGTTGTCTGGTTTTTACCAGCGTAGGAGTCAGTGATATGGCCATGCTCATGCAAAACACCCTCTGATATATATTCAAATTTATGAGAACCTTAGTGCATAAGTTGGGGTCTGTGAATCGGGTTGAACGATGTGATCCCAAAACAGGCTTATCTACCTTGCTCCACGTAGAAGTGCACCCTGGCCGCAAGAGAGGCATCTGCCCTGTCCAAGGTTTTTGAACTCAATGTAAGCTGTGAGGCATGACAAAAGAGACACTGAAAAAATGATCAACAAGTTCGTTTCATCCGTCGCCGAAGCGCTGGCGGACACGCCCGATGGGGCCACGGTGATGATTGGTGGCTTTGGTACGGCTGGCATTCCGGATGAGCTGATTGCGGGCTTGCTGGCGCAAGGGGCGCGCGACCTGACGCTGGTCAACAACAACGCGGGTAATGCCGAGCAGGGCTTGGCTGCTTTGCTCAAGGCGGGCCGGGTGCGCAAGATCATTTGCAGTTTTCCCCGACAAACCGACTCTTACGTTTTTGATGGTTTGTACCGCTCAGGCCAGGTCGAATTGGAGCTGGTGCCCCAAGGAAATTTGGCCGAGCGCATCCGGGCTGCTGGCGCAGGCATTGGCGGGTTTTTCACGCCCACGGGCTACGGCACCGATTTGGCCAAGCACGCCGATGGCTCGCTCAAAGAGACGCGTGAGATCGATGGCCGCATGTACGTGTACGAAACGCCCATCCATGCCGACTTGGCCTTGATCAAGGCCGAACGCGGTGACCGCTGGGGCAACCTGACTTACCGCAAGGCAGCGCGCAACTTCGGCCCCATCATGGCCATGGCGGCACGCAAAACCGTGGCCACGGTGCACGAGCAAGTCGCGCTGGGTGAGCTGGACCCCGAGACCGTGGTCACGCCTGGTATTTTTGTTCAGGCGGTGGTCAAGATCGACCGTGTGGTCACACAGGCCGGAGGCATCAAGGCATGAGCTACACCCGACGCAGCAAAGACGAGTTGGCCGCCCGCGTGGCGCAAGACATTCCCGAGGGCGCCACGGTGAACTTAGGGATTGGCCAGCCGACGCTGGTGGCCAACCACATACCGTCCTCGCGCGAAGTGCTTTTGCACAGCGAGAACGGCATCCTGGGCATGGGCCCGGCACCGGCCAAAGGGCTGGAAGATTACGACCTGATCAACGCGGGCAAACAGCCGGTGACTTTGTTACCGGGCGGCGCGTATTTTCACCATGCCGACAGCTTTGCCATGATGCGCGGCGGGCATTTGGACATCTGCGTGTTGGGCGCGTTCCAGGTCAGCGCCACGGGTGACTTGGCCAACTGGCACACGGGCGAGGCCGATGCCATTCCCGCCGTGGGCGGTGCCATGGATTTGGCAGTGGGTGCCAAACAAACTTGGGTCATGATGGACCTGCAGACCAAGCAGGGCCAAAGCAAACTGGTGCAGGCTTGCAGCTACCCGCTGACAGGCATTGGCTGTGTCAAACGCGTCTATACCGACTTGGCCACTTTGGCGTGCACGCCCCAAGGGCTGGAGGTGATCGACATGGTTGAGGGCTTGGGGTTTGAAGAATTGTCGGCACTGATCGGGCTGCCGCTCAAGGCGGCCTGAAAGACCCGCTTTATTGGGGAAACGGCGCAATGCCCGGTACGGCATTGTCCGGCAGTTCGCGGCGCGTGGTGTTCATCACCATCGCCAGCAAGCTGTAGTAGCCGCAGTGCGCCGTCATGTCGATGACGCCTTGGTCGCCAAACATTTTTTGTGCAGCAGCCCAGGTCACGTCGCTGACCGATTGGTTGTGCAGCAGCTCTTGCAAGAAGTCGTACACCACGGTTTCCTCGGCCGTCATGCTCGGTGGGCGGCGGCCTTCGGCAATGGCGTCACAAGTTTCCTCGCTCACGCCCGCTCTCATGGCGATGGGCTTGTGGATGTGCCACTCCACCGGCTGTGACCAGTGGCGCGCTACCACCAGCACCGCAAATTCCGAGTTGTGCAAACCCACGGTGTTGTCGTAGCGCAGGTATTCCCCCACTTTTTGCAGGCGGCGCATCAGCTCGGGGCTGCGCATCAAAGGCACAAAGGGGCCGGAGAGTTTGCCTCTGGGCCCGCTGACCAACTCGTCGACCGCCGCACGTTGGGCGTCGGTCATGTGTTCACGCGGCATTTCGGGCAGGCGGTCTGTTTTGGGGGAGGTCATCGGGCTGTCTCTTGGGGTGGGTTGAAAGATCAAACCCCAATTTATCACCGGACCTGACGACGATCAGTCGTGTGCGGGATAGCCCGGCGGGGCCACCGCCGCGCCCTGGATCTGGTGCCGCACAAAAGCCTGCGCAACCCAACCCGATTGTTTGGCGTCTTCGACAAAGCCGTTCAAAAATTGCCGCGCTGGTTCGCTGCGCTGCGCGGGCATGCCCATGGCCTGGTGGATGACCATGAAGCGGCCTGGCAGCAGGCGCACGCCGCCCAAGCGCTGGGCATCGGCCTGCAGTTGTTGCTTGACGCCTGCGGCGACTTCAAGTTGCTGGGTCATGAACACATCGACCACGGCGGGTGAGCTGGGCGCACGCACGATGGCGGCGTTTTTCAGGTGGCGCGTCAAAAACAAGTCGTAGGCGCTGCCTGCACCCACCGTCACGCGGTGGCTGGCTTGGTCCACCTCGCCGTTGCTTTGCAGTGGCGAGTCGCTGCGCACCATGTAAGCCCCTTCGATTTGCACATAGGGCGGTGAAAAATGCAGGCCTTCGCCGCGCACCGGGTCGATGGCAAAAAAGCCGATGTCGGCGTCGTCGGCGCGCACGCACTGCACCGATTCATCGGCCTTTTTGAAGATGCGCCATTCAATGCCCAAGCCCAGCTGTGCAGCCAGTTTGCGCGACAGATCGGCCGAAATGCCCGAGGGCTCGCCTGCGGCGTCGAGCCCGGCGAGCACCGGGTTGCCCAGGTTGATCGCCACGCGCAAAACGCCGCGAGGAGCGAGCTGATCGGCCAAAGAGGCTGCTGAGGAAGTGTTCATGGTTTGTGCAGAAAATGGACTGGAAAGTGGCGGTTTATTTTAAAAACGCGAGCCGTTCAGCGGGCTGACAAGTGCCAGGTGACATGTTCCGGGTGACATGTGCCAGGCCGAGCTGCCGTATCAGCCCAAGACTTGGAGCACTGCCGTCAAATCGCGCCCCGTGTGATGAGGTGCAGGCCCGATGGCCTCAGGCGGCAGGCCCTGGCGGTTGACCCACAGCGTGGTGAAGCCAAACCAGGTGGCCCCCAGCGCGTCCCAGGCGTTGCTGGAGACAAACAGCACGTCGGCGGGTGCAAACCCAAAGTGGTCTGTCACGATTTGGTAGCTGGTGGGGGTGGTCTTGAACTGGCGCACGCTGTCCACCGACAGCACCGCGTCCAGCAGTTCGCTCATGCCCGCGCTGTACACGGCGGACTGCAGCATCTCGGGGCTGCCGTTCGACAAAATGGCTGTGGCCATGCCGCGCTGGCGCAAGGCTTGGAGCACGCCCAAGTTTTCCGGGAAAGCCGAGAGCTTGGCGTATTGCGCCATCAACGCGTCTTCATTCGCGTGGGTGTGCACCAAGCCCAAACGCGCCAAGGCATAACGCAGCGAGGCGCGTGTGAGGTCCCAAAACGATTGGTAATGGCGGCTGCCTTCAGGGTTGGGGTCGCTCAGCGAGATCAGGCGCGTGTACTCGATTTGCTTGTCGCGCCACAGCACCGACAGCGCCGCGCCTTGGCCGGGGTAAAGCTTTTCGGCCAAAGCGCCGATGGAGTACACATCGAACAATGTGCCGTAGGCATCGAAAACAACCGCTCGGATGTTGGGGTGCGTCATGCCAGATGCCCTGTTTTCACCAGGATCAAGCAGCCTTCGCGGCTGAAGGGTTGGTGCTGGCTCATGTGCGGGCTGCGCAGCCAGCTGCCGGCGGGGTAGTCGCCGTGCTCGTCCGAAAAAACGCCGTCGACCACCAAGATTTCTTCGCCGCCCCAATGCCGGTGCGGGTTGAAAAACGTTTGCGGGGCCCAGCGCACCAGGGCGGTGTTTTGCGTCTCGAAGGTGTTCAATGGCAACACTTTCAAACCCTCGACCATGCCCTGACGCCATTCGCTGCGGCGCGTGTCGATGACCACACGCTCGTTGTCGCGCGCGTCCAGGTGGCGCAGCTTCACAAAGAGGGTGCAGCCTTCGGGTGAGGACGGTGCGTGCGAACTGCCCACCGGGTTCTTGATGTAGGTGCCGGGGCCATACACGCCGTGTTCGTCGTTTAGCGTGCCTTCAAGCACCAAAATTTCTTCGCCTCCGCCGTGTGTGTGGTTGGCAAAGGCCGAGCCCGGCGCATAGCGCACGATGGACGTGGCGCGTGCCACTTCACCGCCGTCGCGCTCGAGCATGCGGCGCGACACGCCTGAGGCGGGTGATTCCATCCAATCGAGTGCGGGGCTGTGGATGATGCAACGCTGGGTCAGGTCGGCGTTGAGTGAGAGGTGTTCGGCGAGCATGTTGTGGGGGCACTCAGGTTTTGAGCAACACCGGCTCGATGGCCTCGCCTTGCGCGGTGATGCGCCCAATGATGGCGGTGTGCGGGTAGCCTGCCGCCTTGAGCGCTTGCACACAAGCCGCCGCTTGCGCTGCGGGCACGCTTGCGAGCAGGCCGCCTGCGGTTTGCGGGTCAAACAGCAAGGGGTAGCGGGGGTCGCCCACGAATTCATCGGCGTTGCGCAGGGCGCGGCGCAGGCGCACATTGGCCGGCTGCAAAGAACTGACAATGCCCGCCTGTACGCAGTCCACCGCGCCATCCAGCAGGGGCAGGGTGCTCATGGTCAATTCGGCGTCCACACCCGATGGCCTTGTCATCTCGACCAAGTGGCCCAACAGGCCAAAGCCGGTCAGGTCGGTGCAGGCGGTGGCCCCGTGGGTGCGCAAAATTTGTGCACCCGTTTGGTTGGACAGCACCATCGACTGCAGCGCCGCATCGATCCAGCGACCTTTGGCGGCGAAGCGTGCGTGCGCGGCAAACAGGGTGCCGGTCCCCATCGGTTTGGTCAGCAGCAGCACATCGCCCGGCTGCATGCCGCCCTTGCGCATGACGCTGTCCATCTTTTCATCGATCAATCCGTTGATGGCAAAACCCAAGGCCAGCTCTGCGCCTTCGCCTGTGTGCCCACCCACCAGGGCGCAGCCAGCGGCGTTCAGCACCTCGATCGCGCCGCCCATCATTTGGGTCAGCAGGTCTTCGACTTTGCGTTCTAGGCCGGGCGGCACGGTGACCACGGCGGTGGCCGTTTGTGGCTCGGCCCCCATGGCAAAAATATCACCCAGCGCGTGGTTGGCCGCGACCTTGCCAAACATATAAGGGTCGTCGATGAAGGCGCGGAAAAAGTCCACCGTCTGCACCACGGCCATGCCTGGCGGCACGCGCACCACAGCCGCGTCGTCGGGCGAGTGCAGGCCGATCAACACATCGGATCGGTCGACCGGTTGCAATTGTCCCAAGGCACGTGACAACACATTGGCGCCGACTTTGGCACCGCATCCCCCACAGCGCATGGCGATGGCCGAGATGGCTTGCAGCGATTCTTCGCTCGTCAGTGCCAGGCGCGTTCTGGGGGCCTTGCCTTGGGCCTGGATGTCTTTGAGCAGTTGGCCCATGGCCTGCATGGCTTCGCGAACGTTGGCACCGGGTTGGGCGGAGCCACCGGCTCCCAGCATGGCAGGGAACTCGGTGAAGCGGCGCATGAATTCCCGGTCAATGCGGTCCTTCCAGCGCCAGACCCAGGCCCCGGCAAAACCCAGCGACCCACGAGAGGCCACGGCAAAGCGGTTGCCGGTGGAAATGAGGGCCAGCCAATGGCGTTGCGGGTTGTAGGCCAGCAGTTTTTGGCTGCGCAGGCTGCGGCGCAAATTCTCGGCCAAGGGCTTGGCCATGCGCACGGCAAACACGCCAGCTTTCTCTAATGGGCGCTCCACAAACGAAGCGATGTCACCTGCGGCAAACACAAGCGGGTCATTCAGCGATTGCAGTTGGGGGTGCACCAGGATGAAGCCGTCTTTGTCCAAAGCCAGTCCGGTGCTTTGCAACCATTCGGGGCCACCGGCCTGGGTGACCCACATGGTTTCGTCGGCATCAAAGGTGCGGCCGTCGCGCGTGTGCAGGCAGCCGGGCGAGACCTGCACCACCTCGGCATGGGTGTGTACGGCGATGTTGTGTTCTTGCAGAACCTTGGCAAAGCGCGCGCGTACGCCCGGGTTATGGGTGGGCAAAATGTGTTCGCCTGAGGTCAGCAGCACAAATTGCAGGTCTTCTGGGTTGCGCACCATGGCCCTGAATTCGTTGCGCAAGCGGTACTGCATGGACAACACCAGTTCGACGCCACCCGCGCCTGCTCCGACCACGGCAATGGTCATGGGGCCCCGGTGTGCAGGCCATTGACGGGCCTTGTCCATCAGGGCCAACCACCGCTGGTTGAACTGCGCAATGGGCTTGACGGGCACGGCCAGCGCTTGCGCGCCATCGACCTGCCGCATCTGCGGGGCCGAGCCGATGTTGATCGACAACAGGTCGTACGGCACGGGCGGTCGGTTTTTGCAAATGACTCTTTGGGTCTTGCGGTCGATGCTGATCACAGCATCGTGGACCAGGCGTGCACCGGCAAACGCGCACAGGCGACCCAGGTCAATGTGCACCTCGTCAAAGCTGTAATGGCCCGAAATGTAGCCCGGCAGCATGCCCGAGTAAGGCGTGTCAATGTCGGTGCAGATCAAGGTGATGCGCACGCCCGGCTCGGGCTTCATGGCGAACATGCGCAGCACGCCCACATGGCTGTGGCCGCCACCCACCAGCACCAGGTCGCGCAGCACGGGTTGATTGAAAGATTGCATTCAAAGGGTCCAGAGGTCTTGCACCCAACGGTGCAAGGCGGCGCGTTCGGCCTGCGGTTCAAACAAGGGTGCGCGCAAAGCGCACTGATGCTGCAAGTGTGCCACCAGAGAACGTCCGGTTTGTGGAGATCGGCACGCCAGCAGCAAATCGGCCAACGCTTTGGCGTTGCCCAGCTCAAACAGGCCGGCGTAATTCTCACCCAACAGGCCCACATTTCCGTCGATGCGCGACGCCAGCACGGGCGTGCCGCTGCAAATCGCCTCCATCAGCACATGTGCGCCGCCTTCCATGCGGCTGCAGTGCACCAGCAGGTGGGCGCGCTGGATGCGCTGCAGGGTTTGCGCGTGGGGCACAGCCCCCAGCCAGCGGTAATGCGGGCACTGTGCCTGCGTGTCTTGCGCAGCCTGGCCCAGCGCCGGGTCGAGTGCTGCACCGATGTGGTCGATGAGCACGCCCGCGTCTGGCGGCAACCACCCTGCTGCAGCCATCAGGGTGAGGGGGTCTTTTTCTTCGCGCAAATGGCCCACCATCACCACGCGCAAGTGGCGTGTGGTTTTGGGCAAAGTCTGGCGCGTGCCGGTGGACTGAAAGATGACCCGCGCCTTGGCGTGGTGTGCGGGCGGCAAGGCCTTGACCCCCAATTCTTGCAGAACCACGAGCGAATGGGCCAGCGTCAAAGACTGTTGGGCCAAGGGGTCGTGGCCGATGTCGCGGTACAGGTCGGTGCCGGTGAGCACCACGCCCAAGCCGTGTTGGCCGCGCGTGGTGTGCCAGGCTTGCACCGAGTCGGCTGAGCGGCGCGCGTGCAGGGCCAGCATCACATCGTCAGGCGAGGTCAAGGCCTCAGCGTCGGGCCATTGCCGCACGATGCGGGCAAAATGAGGTTGAAGCAGGTGTTGCCAACGGCGCGCCGTTTGCCAGTTCCCGTTGTTGGCGTCAGCCAAGGCAGGGCTGACAATGACCACACGAAGTTTTTGCATGGGCAGTTTATACATGAGCAGCAGTACCCCAGCGGCCCCCAGGCAGACGAATTCCCACCGCTTGAATGGACCCGTGACCAACCCCTGGCGCATGGCCAACGCCGAGGCCCTGGCCCAAGCCCTGAGTGACACGCGCCAGCGTACGCTGGGTTTGATCCAGGCTTGGCAAGCGGCGCTGCCCGATCTGGCCGTGCCGCCCCGGCCCGGCATGAACCCGCCCCTGTGGGAGTGGGGTCACATCGCCTGGTTTCAGGAATGGTGGACGGTGCGCAACCGACAGCGCGGCGAAGGCACCCGCAGTGCTTCTTTGGGCGATGGTTTTGAGCCTTCACGCATGCCCCGTGCCGACGCGCTGTACAACTCCAGCGAGGTGGCGCACGACAGCCGCTGGTCGCTGCCGCTGCCCGACTTGCAGCACACCCTAGGCTACCTGGCCGATGTGCTGGCGCACAGTCTGACCTATTTGCGGGCCGCGCCCGAGTCCACGGACGATGCGCTTTATTTTTGGCGCTTGGTTGTGCAGCACGAGGCCATGCACAACGAAGCTGCGGTGTACATGGCGCAAGACCTGGGCTTGGCTTTGCCCGAAGCCTTGTACGTGGGTCACGCGCAGGCGGGCATTGAGCCTGTTTCGATAAGCGCTTTGGACATCCCAGGCCAAGTTTGGACCTTGGGCCACAGCGGCCCTGGTTTTGCGTTTGACAATGAATGCCAGGCTCACCCGGTGGCGCTGGCCGCTTTTGAGATCGATGCGATGGCCGTGACCTGGTCGCAGTACCTGCCTTTTTTGCAGGCCACGGACCATGCCCTCCCGCCCCATGTGCGTGGCGCGCAAGGCGATTGGCAAGTGCGGCGTTTTGGCCAGTGGCAGGCCATGGATCTGAACGCCCCCGTGGTGCATGTCAATGCTGCCGATGCCCAGGCTTGGTGCGAATGGGCCGGCAGGCGTTTGCCCACCGAAGCCGAGTGGGAGTGCGCCGCTCAGCACCCAGGCTTTTCATGGGGCCAGGTGTGGGAATGGACCGCCAGCGACTTTGCGCCTTACCCCGGTTTTGTGGCCCATCCCTACCGCGATTATTCAGAGCCCTGGTGGCACGGCCACCGCGTGCTGCGCGGGGCTTGTGCCGCCACCTCGTCGCATGTCGTGGATGTGCGCTACCGCAACTTCTTTGTGCCCGAGCGGCGCGACATCTTTGCAGGCTTCCGCTCGGTCAAGCTTTGAGGTTTCAAGCGGTGGACGCTTGCCCCTTGCGCAGCAGTTCGTCGATCAGCAGATGGGTTTTCAGCGCATCATCGGCGGTGACCCGAGGTGCTCGGTTTTGTTCGATTGCATCGATGAAATCGGTCAACAGCTCGCGGTGCGGCTCGTGAGAAAAATCCATGATGTTGGCCCCGCTGCCGGTGCCCCCCTCGCTGCGCACGATCAAGGGCGCACCTTCCAAAAAGTTCACCTGCAGATCGGTGCCGCTGAGCCTTGCGCTGCCCAGCGTGCCAATGACCTCAATCGTTTCCGGGAAGCCCGGATACATGGCGGTGGTGGCCATCAGGTCACCGGGTGCACCATTGCCCAAAACCAACAGCGCGCTGACGTGGTCTTCGGTTTCCATCTGGTGCAAACGGGTTTGCTGAACCACCGAGGCCGTGACCGATTTCACCCCTACCAGCGCCTGAAAAAGGTTCAGGGTGTGGATCGCTTGGGTCAGCAACACACCGCCGCCGTCGCGTGCCAACGTGCCCCGGCCCAGTTCGTTGTAATAGGCTTGAGAGCGCCACCAGGGCACCCGCACCGATGCGGCCTGGATGTCACCCAGGCGTCCTGTGTCCAGCACATCTTGCAAAACCACCGATGCGGGACGGAACCGGTGCTGCAACACCACCCCTAAATGCAGACCGCTTTGCCGGGCCAGTGCCGCCAGTTGCTCAGACCGTTCAAGACTGAGCTCGAGCGGTTTTTCAAGCAAGACATGTTTGCCCGCGGCAAAGCAGCGTTGGCAGATGTCTAGATGGGTGGACGGTGGCGTGGCCACAATGACCGCTTGGACTTTTGGGTCAGCCAAGGCCTCGTCCAGTGTGCTGACCAAGCGCACCGGGTCGGTGTAAGGCCGGATGCGATCAGGGTGAGGCTGGCGCGTGACGGCATAGCGCAGGTCAATGCGCCCGCTCAGGTCTTGCAGGCTGCGCAGGTGGGGCTGGGTGGCGGCACCCAAGCCCACCAGGGCCATGCCCAAGCGTGCGCTCATCAGCGGCCCGAGCCGATCTTGACCTGGTTGATTTGCGCTTGGGCTTTGACCAGTGAAGGCACCAACTCCTGTCCATAGCCCATGGCGCAAGCAGTCACCAGACTCTGGTGCACGCTGGTGCCGACCAGAGAGGGTGCTTTCACGCTTTCGGTCAGGTGCACGTAGTAACGCAAGTCTTTCGACGCGTTGTTCAGTTCGAACTTCAGGCCGGTGTAGTCGCCATCCAGTGTTTTGGCCATGGCCTGAAACAAGCCCGAATTGACCGCGCCGGCCGACACCACGCGCACCAGTTGCCCCACATCAATGCCCGCCTTGGCGCCTACGGCAAAGGCTTCGGCTGCCGCTGTGGTGATGGCCTGCCCGAGAAAGTTGTTCAGCAGCTTGATGACATGGGCTGCGCCCATCTCACCGACGTGGAAAATATTTTCGCAATAGGCCTTGAACACTGGCTCCAGGCGGGCAAAGACTTCGGGCGACGCGCCGACCATGGTGTTGAGTTTGCCGGCTTCGGCCTCCACGGGGGTGCGCGCCAATGGGGCATCGACCAGGGTCATGCCCGCCGCCTGGCAGCGGGCCGCCAGGCGTCGCGTGGAATCGGGCTCGCTGGTGGACGCGTCGATGACGATCAAGCCCGCACGCGCCTGGCTCAACAAGCCGGCGGGGCCTTCCAAAGCGGCTTCGACCTGAGGTGAGCCGGTCACGCAAATGATGACCGCATCACAGGCCGTCAGATCGGCATGGCGCTCTACCAGTTTGGCCCCCGCGGCCAGCAGGTCTTGCAAAGGCTCGCGCCGTGAATGCGCGGTCAGGGAAACTTGAAAACCCTTGGCCAACAAATTTTTGGCCATGCCGTGGCCCATCAAACCCGAGGCCCCTATAAAACCGATGTGTTTCATGCATTTCTTTCGTGTGATGAATCAAAAAATACCCATACCAGGTGTATCCCGGGCGGCGCACGCAAGGGCCAACATGCCTTTGCGCAAGGTGAGGTTCAAGTTATCACTTTCGGTAGGGCAGGGACCAGCGCTTGAGGACACGTTGGAGACAGCTGGGTAGATGACTCATGGTTTTCCCCAAGGCTGTTGAGGGTGCTTTGGCCTAAAGTGAAAAGAGCAACACATGGAAGTTGTTGTTCCGATCAATACAGGAGACATAGAGATGAAAATTTTGAAACCTTTGCTGGGCGTGGTGCTCTCTTCGATCATGGCCTTGAGCGCGCATGCGCAACAAGCGGCCATCACACTGCACGGCGCCTCACAGTTTGGCGACGACCATGCCTTCACCAAAACCATGGTCAAGTTCGAAGAACTGGTGAAAAAATACTATGGCAAACCTGTTAACTTTGTTTTGCACAAAAACAGCGAACTGGGTTTGGAAAAAGACTACTTTGCCTACATGAACCAGGGCAAGGCGGTGGACTTTGCGATTGTGTCGCCAGCCCACATGTCCACCTTCTCCAAAGCAGCGCCCTTCATTGATGCGCCGTTTTTGTTCAGGGACCTGAACCACTGGAACAAGGTGTTGGACCAAGACATCCTCAAGCCGATTGCCGACGAAGTGGAGCAAAAAGCCGAAGTCAAATTGATCGGTTATGCCGGCGGCGGTGTGCGCAACATCTTCTCGAACAAATCTGCCGGTAATTTGGCCGACTTGAAAAACCTCAAGGTGCGCGTGCAAGGTGCACCCATCTGGAGCCGCACCTTTGGCGCGGTGGGCATGACCCCCACGGTCATCGCGTACAACGAGGTGTACAACGCCATCCAAAACGGCGTCATTCAAGCGGGTGAAAACGAAGCCGCCGGTGTGGAAGCCATGAAGTTTTTTGAAGTGGCTCCCAACATCCTGATGACACGCCATGCCATCACTATTCGCCCCTTGTGCTTCTCAGTCAAGACACTGAAAAAACTGCCTGCAGACCTGCAAGCAGCGATCGTGAAGGCAGGCAAGGAGGCGGGTGCTTTTGGTCGTCAGATCGAGTCGTCTGAAGACCAGGCCAAGCTTGACAAGTACGCCAAGGAAGGCAAGCTCAAGCAGGTGCCCTTCTCGCAACGCGCCGAAATGCAAAAGCTGGTGGACCCTGTGATGGCCGCTTATGCCAAAGAGGTGGGTGCTGATGCTATCTACGGCAAGATCAACTCAATGAAGTGATGTGCATCCCAGGCGGCGGCCATGCGGCTGCTGCCTCGTGTTTGACCGTGCTCCCCAGAATTTCCCCATGAATAAATTGCTGCACTTGATCGACAGTTTTCTGTCGTTTCTATTGATCTTCGTGGTGTTGCTGTTGTTGGTGCCGGTGAGCCTGCAAATTTTTTCCAGATACACCGATGTCATTCCCAGGTACATGTGGACCGAGGAAATGAGCCGATTTTTCTTTGTTTGGCTCATCATGTTGGGTGCCACCTTGGGCGTGCGAGAAAAAATGCACTTTGATGTGGATTTTTTACCTAAATTGTCAGCCAGGGCCGATCGCATCTTGCTCCGCTTGTGTCAGGTTTTCATGCTGATTTTCTCCGGTGTGATTTTTTACTGGGGCATTGAGTTCACCAAATTTGGCTGGAACCAGACATCCGAGTTGGCCGATATGCCGATGTGGTGGATTTTTATTGCTTGGCCGATTTCCGGCTTCTTGTGGATCGTCTTTTTGTTGCACCACATGTTCAGCAAGTCTGTGGGCGATGAAAGCGTGAACCAGGAGTCAGTCGTTTGACCTCAGCATTGTTTTCGCCAGGAATGGCCGCGATTGTCCTCTTCGGAGGTTTCTTTTTTCTTTTGGCGATCAGGGTTCCGGTGGCCTTTGCATTGGGCTTGGCTTCTTTGCCCGTCCTGTTGCTGGAGCCTCGGCTGTCACCGATGGTCTTGTTCAATGAGACGTTCAAAACCTACAACTCCTTCATTTTGTTGGCGGTACCGTTTTTCCTTTTGACGGCCAACTTGATGAACGGCGGCGGCATCACTGTGCGCATGATGCGATTGTCGAGAGCGTTGGTGGGCCATTTCCCAGGCGGCTTGGCACAGGTCAACGTATTGCTTTCGGTGTTTTTTGCAGGCATCTCGGGTTCGGCCAGTGCCGATGCGGCCGGACAAGGCAAATTGTTCATTGAGGCTCAGGTCAAAGAAGGCTATGACTTGTCGTTTTCGATCGCTGTCACAGCGGTCTCGTCTGTGCTGGCGGTGATCATTCCTCCGTCCATTCTCATGGTGGTTTGGGGGGGCGTGATCTCCACCTCGATTGGTGCGATGTATTTGGCGGGCATTGTGCCGGGCGTGCTGTTGTGCTTGGCCCAAATGGCGACCGTGCACGCTTATTCGGTCAAGCGCAATTACCCGGTCTACCCGCGTGCCAACTTCACTGAAATTGTCAAATCAACGCTTGTCGCTATTCCAGCCCTGCTCACCCCGGTGATCATCGTGGGGGGCATTTTGCTGGGCTGGTTTACGGCGACCGAGTCGGCAGCGGCGGCGGTGTTGTATGCCGCAGTGCTGTCCTTGTTGTTTTACCGCGAAATGGGTTTCAAGCAGTTCATGGCTGCCGTGTTGGACACCGGAAAATTGTCGGCCGTGGCATTGTTCTGTGTGGGCACAGCCTCGGTTTTTGGCTGGCTGTTGGCCTACTACCAAATTCCCAAAGCCTTGCTGACCAATGTCCAAGCTTGGGGCATGGACGTCATTGGCGTCGGCATTTTCATTGCGGTGGCCTTCCTGATTGTGGGCTGTTTTCTGGATGCGATTCCCGCCATCATCATCGTGGGCACCACCTTGCAACCTTTGGCCCAATCGGTGGACATGCATCCTGTGCACTTTGCCATCATCGGCATTTTGTCTTTGGCCTTTGGCTTGGTCACGCCACCTTATGGCATGTGCCTCTTGATTTGTTGTGCGGTGGCCAAGGTGCCGCTCAGGTATGCCTTGAAGGACACCATGATCATGGTGGTGCCGATGCTGGTGGTGTTGTTTGCGGTGATCGTCTTTCCTGAAATTGCTTTGTTTCTTCCGCGGATCTTTTCTCCCGAAATGATCAACTGACAAAAGCCCATGCCATGCCTTTATTGACGCCGTTGAGTGATGTGTTGGGAGCCCGCATCGACGGGCTGGATCTGTCTGAGCCCCTTGACGCCCATCAAAGTCAGTGGTTGGCGGACGCCTTGCACCGGCATGGCTTCATCGTGTTGAAAAACCAGTCGTTGACGCCAACCGAGATGGTGACATTTGCCAAACAATGGGGCAGGCCATCGCCCCATGTCATTGACACTTTTCACCACCCGCAAGATGCCAACATCCTGATCCTCTCGAATGTGTTCAAGGACGGCAAGCCCACGGGGCTGGTCGATGCCGGCACGTATTTCCACACCGATTATTCTTACCTGGACGATGTGGCGCGCTGCACCATCTTGCATGCCCAAGACGTGCCGCCTGCGCCCAACGGCACCACCTTTGCCAACCAGGCCAAGGCCTATGCCGACTTGCCCTCGGTCATGAAAGAAAAAATCAAAGGCTTGGTGGTCAAGCACCACTATGGCAACCGCGACAACCTGGACAAACAATCCCGAAGCGTGGCGTCTGTGCTCAACGCCGAGCAAGCCCAAAGGGTCAGTTGGGTGCGTCACCCGCTGGTCAGGCCACACCCTTTCACCGGGCAGCCCGCGCTGTATGCGGTCAGTGGCAGCTCGTTTGGGATTGAGGGCATGCCTGATGACGAGGCTTTGGATTTGTTGCGCGAACTGGCGGCACATGCCACGCAGGACAAATACTGCTACACCAACAACTACGAAAACGGTGATGTCATCGTCTGGGACAACGCTTTGCTGTTGCACAGCGCGCCCTTGATCGACCTGACCCGACCACGCACCTTGTGGCGCGTGACCGTGCTCAACCCCCAAGGGCATTGAGCATCAGGGCATGTACTGCCCGCCGTTGACCTCGATGATCTGACCGGTTACGTAACCCGACATCTGTTCTGAGGCCAGGTACACAAAAGCACCTGCACATTCCTCGGCCGTGCCCAACCGGTTCATAGGAATCGTGGCCCTGAAGCCTTCGAGCATTTGCGGGGTTGAAAACCGCTCGTGAAATGGGGTGGTGATGACGCCTGGTGCCACGGCATTGACACGGATGTTGTCCTTCACCAGTTCCTTGGCCAGCCCCCGAGTCATGGTGGACACGAATCCCTTGGAGCCTGCATACAGCGAGGCACCTGCACCGCCGCCGTGACGCGCAGCCACAGAGGTCACGTTGATCACCACACCGCCATGGCCTTGCTGGCGCATGGCCTTTACTGCAGCAGCCGTGCACATCATGGCCGAGCGCACGTTCAGATAGACCACGTTGTCAAACAATTCATCGGTGATCTCTTCAATCGGCACCCGTTGCACCAAAGCACCAGCGTTGTTGATCAGAATGTCGATGCGGCCAAAAGCCTTGACGGTTTCATCCACCAGCCGTTGGCATTGCGCCGATTCGAGCACATCACCTTTGAGCAAGATGGCTTGCGCTCCAGTGGCCTTGACGTGGCCCAGGACTTCTTCGGCAGGCCCTTGGCTGCTGTTGTAGTGCACGGCCACGCGGGCGCCCAACTTGCCAAAGGCCACGGCGGCGGCTGCGCCGATGCCGGTGCTCGAGCCGGTGATCAGAACCACTTTGTCTTTCAGATCGTTCAACATGCAAGTCTCCTGTTTATTGAATGTGTCCACAGCAAGGGCGCTGGGTCGAATTCATTATGGGCAGGCTTGTTCAGTGGCCCAATCAAATGGGCGACAAGCTCAGGCAGTGGCCCAAAAGACCGCAAATCGATCCGCACGGTCGGTCCAATCCTGCGTCTTGGAAAAGCCAGCTGCACGGAGCAAGGCGGCAAAGTCGGGCACGGTCCACTTGCAGGCGTTTTCGGTGTGGATGGTCTCTCCTGCTGCAAACTGGCGCTGGCCACCGGGCCACTGCACCGTCACAGCCTGGCGTGCTTGCAGGTGCATCTCCACACGCGATTGCGGCGCATTGAAGCGCGACAGGTGCCGCCAGTCGCGCACGGCAAAGTCGCTGCCCACCAAGCGGTTGATGTGCAGCAACAAATTCAGGTCAAAAGCGGCGGTCACGCCCAGCGCGTCGTCGTAGGCCGCTTCCAGTTCAGCGGGGTCCTTGAGCAAATCCACCCCGATCAGCAAACCGCTGCCCGTCGCTGTTCCGCAGGCGCTGTGCAAGTTGCGCAAAAAGTCCAGCGCCTGTTCGGGCGTGAAGTTGCCGATGCTCGATCCCGGGTAGAACAGCACACGCGGCTGCGCCGGGTCGAGCGCCAGTTCAGCTGGCAGCTGCAGGCCGCCCGAAAAGTCCACGCCCAAGCCCGCCATGGGCAAGCCGGGGTGCTGGCGCTGCAGCACATCCAGCGCCTGGCGCACAAAGTCAACCGAAATGTCCACCGCCACATAGCGGCCTGCGCCCATGGGGCCGAGCAAGCGCCCGGCTTTTTCGCAATTGCTTGCGCCCAGGTCGATCCAGCACGCGCCGCGGGGCAGCTCAGCGGCCATGCTGGCGCTGTGCAACTGCATCAATTGGGCCTCGGTGCGCGTCAGGTCGTACTCGGGCAGCTCGGTGATGGCTTCAAACAGGCGCGAGCCCAGCGCGTCATACAGGTATTTGGGGGAAGTGAAGGCTTGGGGGGCGCTCAGGCCCTGCAAGAGTTCTTGCGCCACAGCGGCGGCGTTGTGCTGGTACAGCTGGATGAAGTGTGCTGGGGAGATCATGGCCCTATGCTAACGCGACACCGTACACAGGTTCAGCAGTGCAGTGAGGGCTCAGCGCTGTCAAGGCTCAAACCGCATTCAGTGCGAAATCAAAACCAGAATAAAGGGCCGTCAATTGCGCCTGGATGCAGCGCTCAGGTGTTATCCCGGGGCTGTCAGGGTAGACCTCGGTGGTCGTGACGTAGCGGGCATCGGTCCATCCGCTGCAGATGCCCATTTCACGTTTGGGCGATTGGATCACGCCGTGCTGGGCCAAGGGTTTGCCCAGCAGCAAGCCCTGGGCATCGGCAGGCGCAATAGGCGTCACCCGACTCACGGCTTCGATGATGTGGGCTTGGAAAGCGGGCTCCAGACGGCTTTGGTCTGCCGCAAGATAAAAGCCGTCGGGAATTTCGCTGAGGTCGAGGGGCTGTGCATCTCGCGCAGCTTTGGCTGGGCGGTATTCGCTGGCGTCGGTGTCGGTGGTTTCGTGCAGGTCAATGTGCAGCAAGGGCGTGGGCAGGGTGGCCAGCAAGGTGATCACCGATTGCGACTCGGGTGAAGTTGGGCGGGGCAAAAACGTGCGGTTGGGATCGACGGCGTGGGGATTCCAGCGGTTGACGGTTTCGTAACCCCAAGGACTCACGCACACCAAAATCAGGAGGTTGGCGCGTGGCGCATAGCGTGTCAATTGTTCACCTATGAACCGAATGTTGGCCAGCACACCGCTGCTTTCGTAACCATGCACACCACCCGTCACCAGAAAAAATGGCTTGGCCGGGTCCCAGTTTTTCGATTTGACGGCATAGAGCGGGTAGGTGCCGAAACCGAAGGATTGGTAATCCAGCACCCCGTAGGTGAAGCACTCGGCAACTCTTTGCAGTTCAGCAGGGCTTTCGGGGGCAAACGATGCCAGCAAAGGTGCCACCACATCGTCGTGATAACTGCGCTGTACCCGCTGACGCGAAAGCCACAGACATCTTTCGGGCGCGCCCCAAGGAACGCCTGGGGTGCCGACCGGGTAGGTTTTTGAGCGCATCGTTTCAGCGCATCAGATGTCTTCCAGGCGTCCCAAGCGCACCATGGTCTGACCGGGCTTGATGCGGCGTTGGGTGGGCATGACCAGCACGCATTGGTCATAAGGGCTGGTCCAGATGTGTTCACCGTCCTGCGCAATGGGTGTGCCCGCCTTTTCGATGGTGGACATGGCAACGATGGGCACAAGAAATCGGAAATTGAGAGAGTGGGCAACCACGGCCTCAGTGACCCGCACCAGGCGCTGGCGCTCGGGCAGCGGCTGGCGCAGGTGCGCTTGAACCCAAGCAGGGCTGGCCAGTCCGGTCAGTCCCAGAAACCGGGCCAAGCTGTCGCGAGCCACATCGGCTGCTGCCGCCTCCCAGTGCTGGCCGCATTCAATGAGCAGAGCCCGCTGGGCACTTGTGGCATCACCGAAAGCGCCTCGCTCCACCATGCGCAGTCCGGAAGGGTGGCCAGTGTCGAGCAGCAGATGGCCTGGCATGCCCAGTTCCGCAGCAAAGCGGGCATTTTTCTCCTGTGTGCCGCAGACCATGAGCGGCACGCAGTCTTCACTCATGGAATGAATGTCCAAAATGAAGTCGGCCGCATCCACAAAAGGTTGTAGTTCGCGGGCGCGGCGTTTTTCGACGGTGTGGCCTTCGTTCAAAGCCGCGTCGGACCAAACGCGGTTGATGTCCTCATCCACATAGCGTGAGCTGTAGGGGTCCTTGGGGTCCCAGCGGTCAAATGCCTCGTGGTTGGCGAACACCACGCAGAGTTGGCCCTTGAGCGGTCGGAATCCCTCGGCCAGCAATTCGGCCACCGCGATAGCCCCACAGATCTCGTTGCCATGCGTGAGTGCCTGAACATGCACACGCGGTCCTGGCTTGCCGCTGTCGAACAGATGCACAAAGGGCACGCCCGTGTTGCCTTCGCGCCAGAGGCTGATGTCGGGGGCGTGGATTTCAATCGGTGGCATGGGGGGGGACTCGACAGGGTTCATGGGGGTCCTTGGTGGCTGGAGACGGCAAGAAAATGGGAGCTGATGTCGGCCAGCAGCTTGGTCAGTTGCTGCTGCAGGATGGGAAAGTTCGCATGGGGTTGCCCAGTGGCCATGTCCATGTAAATGCGCTTGTTGATTTCAATTTGCAGGCTGTGGCGGCCTTGCGCAGGCTGGGCATAGGCACGAACCAGCTCCACTCCTTTGAAGGGGTGGTTGACGGCCACGTCGTACCCGTGGGCAGCCAGCGATTGCTGAACAAAAGCGGTGAAATCTGTTGAACAGGTGGTCCCATCACGGTCGCCGAGGACGAAATCGGCGCGGGCGTTGCCAGGCCCCCCTTCCCCCATGAAGCCAGAGACCGGGTTCATGGAGTGGCAGTTGAGGTGATAGACGCATCCAAAGCGGTCGAAAGCTTCATCGAGCAAGCGCTTGAGGGCTGCATGGTAGGGGCGGTGGTAGTGCGCAATGCGCCATTGCATGGCCTGCACGCTCAAAGGAGCGTCATACAGCGGGCGGCCATCATCCAGCGTGCGCCAGGCCAGTGCCTTACCCAGCCTGGCTTTGCCGCTGGGTTGGAGGATGCCGGGCCACGGGCCATCCAGCAGTGCCATGTCCACATCGCCTTCGTGGCGGTTGACATCGATGTAAGTGCGAGGGAACTGGGCCGCCAGCAGTCGAATGCCCAATTCAGTCGCGGGCAAGTAAAGTGTGTCGATGTGGGTGTCTTGGGCATCCCGCAGGTCTTCATCTGTCAGCTTGCAGCCGAAATCAGGCGGGCGCATGGCCCCGGAGTGTGGAGAGTCCAGCACGATCGGCACACCCAATCGATCGGGTCCGAAGACATGGCAAACATGCAGCGGTTCAGGCGGTTGAAAACCGGACATTTCAGGGCTCATGGCCAATGGGGGTTCAGGCGTTGGAAGGAGGGGTCAGGACCCCGTGCCACCTTGGTCGAGGTGGCAGGCACTGTGGTGACCGGCATCGGTTTCCATCAAGGCAGGGCGCTCGGTTTGGCATCGCGGTCCCGCATGCGGGCATCGCGGATGGAAGTGGCAGCCGGGTGGTGGGCTCAGCGGCGAGGGAATCTCGCCTTTGAGGGGCGCAAAGCGCTGGTGCCGGTTGCTGATGCTGGGGACATTGGCCAACAAGGCTTGGGTGTAGGGGTGACGCGGCGCTGAAAAAATCCGCGATGCCGGTGCGCTTTCCACCACACGGCCCAAATACATGATGACCACACGGTCGGAGATGTGGCGCACAACACCCAAGTCATGGCTGATGAACAAATAGGTGAGATTGAGGTCCCTGCGCAAGTCCATGAACAGGTTGAGCACCTGCGCCTGGATGGAGACATCCAAGGCCGCAACGCTTTCGTCACAGACCAGAAAACGAGGCTGAACGGCCAGTGCGCGGGCAATGCCGATGCGTGCGCGTTGGCCACCCGAAAACTGGTGGGGGTAACGGCTGCGGTAACTGGGGTCCAGGCCGACACGCAGCAGGGTCTGCGCG
Organism: Limnohabitans sp. Rim8; assembly: GCA_945897795.1. Lineage (GTDB taxonomy): Bacteria > Pseudomonadota > Gammaproteobacteria > Burkholderiales > Burkholderiaceae_C > Limnohabitans_A. The sequence continues at coordinate 27,168 of CAMDFT010000017.1, forward strand.
ACATAGTCGTCGATGTCGGCTGCAGGCACCATGCCGTGCACGCGGGGCGCCTCGCCCACAATGTCCAGCACACGCATGCGCGGATTGAGCGAGGACATGGGGTCTTGGAAGATCATTTGCACGGCCAAGTTGGCCGCTCTGCGTTGCGCAGTGTTCATGGCCGATAGCGGTGTTCCCTCGAAATGCATCTCGCCTGCACTGGCCTCGTGGACGCCCGACACCACCCTGCCCAGTGTGGATTTGCCGCAACCGGACTCTCCGACCAGACCCACCACTTCGCCGGGCATCACATGCAAGCTCACCTGGTCGACCGCGTGCACCACTTCTTCGCGCTGGCGAGCGCCGAGCAGATTGGCCAAGCGCGCCGCTGTGTCCAGTGGTTTGACAAAACGCTTGGAAACCTCGTGCAGTTCGATGATGGGCGTGGTCATGGGGTCACCGATGGGTCAAGGGGTGATGGCAGCGCACCAGGCTGCTGTTGGCCATGGTGGTGACGTCGGGTGCGGATTGGCGGCAAGTGTCGCTGGCATAGCTGCAGCGCGGGGCAAATGCGCAACCGGGGGGCAAATGACCCAGTGATGGCGTTGCGCCGGGAATTTGTCGCAGCCGCTGGCCAGGCTGGGCTGCTGCGGGCAAAGAGCCGAGTAAACCTTCGGTGTAGGGGTGGCTTTGACGATCCAGCACATCGTCAACTGTGCCGTACTCCACCACGCGGCCGGCGTACATGACAGCCACCTGGTGGGCCAGACCTGCGACCACGGTCAGGTCGTGGGTGATCCATATCAGGGCCGTGCCTGTCTCGGCACACAGCCCTTGCATTTCGGCCAGTATCTGACTTTGAATCGTGACATCGAGTGCGGTGGTGGGCTCGTCGGCCACAATCAAAGAGGGGCGGTTAAGCAGCGCAATGGCAATCGCTACGCGCTGTCGCATGCCCCCCGAAAACTGGTGCGGGTAGGCGCGCAGGCGTTCAGTGGGTGACGGGATGCCCACCTTGACCAGCACATCGTGCGCCCTCGCCAACGCCGCCCGATGGCTCACCTTTTCATGGGCCTGGATGGCCTCCACCATTTGCGTGTCGATGCGCAACACGGGGTTGAGTGTCATCATCGGGTCCTGAAAGATCATGGCCAGCGTTTTGCCGCGTCTTTGTCGCATCTCCTCCTCGGGCAAGCCCACCAGCTCGTCGCCGTTGAGCTCAATCGAGCCCGAGACGATGCGCCCGGGTGGATCGATCAGACCCAAAATCGAAAACCCGGTGACCGACTTGCCTGAGCCGGACTCACCCACCAGGCCCAACACTTGGCCCTTGCGCACCTCGAAAGACACGCCATCGACCGCCTTGATCAGGCCCGAGCTGGTTTCGAAATGTGTGACCAGGTCACGCACGCGCAGCACCAAATCGCTCATGCTTACCTTTCGAGGCGGGGGTTGAGCACATCACGAATGCGGTCGCCCACCAAATTGATGGCCACGATCGTGACGAGCAAGGCGACGCCCGGGAAGAAGCTGATCCAGTAACGGCCACTGAGCATGTACTGGAAACCGTTCGAGATCAACACCCCGAGAGAAGGCTCGGTCTGCGGCAAACCCACACCCAGGAAGGACAAGGTCGCTTCCAGGCCGATGGCACTGGCAGTTTGTACGGTGAAGATCACGATCACCGGTGCCATGCAGTTGGGCAAGATGTGGCGAAACACCACACGCGCGTGCGACAGCCCCAGCGACTGTGCGGCCTCCACATACTCTTTACGGCGTTCAACCAGTGCGCTGCCGCGCACGGTACGTGCGTAGTAAGCCCATTGCACCACCACCAGCGCGATGATGATCTTGTCCACTCCCTTGCCCAAAGCGGCCACCAAAATCAGGGCGATCAAAATGGCGGGCAAGGACAACTGCAGGTCCACCACGCGCATGATGAATGCCTCCATCTTGCCGCCCGTGTAGGCGGCCAGCAGTCCCATGGAGACCCCAAACGTGGCGGCCAGGACACCCGCGACGGTGCCGACCAGCAGCGAGATGCGCAGGCCGTAAAGGATGCCGGAATAAAGGTCGCGCCCCACGCCGTCGGTGCCCAGCCAGGCGGTGAAGCCTTCGCCAGTGATTTCGCCTGGTTTGAGGCGCGAATCCATCAGGTCGACGCTGTTGAGGTCGTAGGGGTTTTGAGGTGTGATCCAGGGGGCCAGCAGGGCCAGCAGCAGGATCAGTAAAAAGGCAAGCAGCCCGACCACGGCCACCCGGTCCTGAACGAAGGTGCGCGCAAAGCGCCGCCAGGGGGTTTCGCTGTCGGCCACTGAAGAGGTGCCAAGGGGGGTGAGGGACATGTTGTGCTTCCCGGTCTCAGGCTTTGTTGCCGTTGATGCGCAGTCGCGGATCCAAAAGCGAATACACGATGTCCACGATCAGGTTGACGAGCACGAACAGAACCACGACCACCATGATGTAAGCCACGATGACGGGGCGATCCAGCCGTTGAATCGATTCCAGCAGGAGCTTGCCCATGCCTGGCCAGGCAAAAATGGTCTCCGTGACCACTGAAAAGGCCACCAGTGAGCCGAACTCCAGACCCAGCACGGTGACGACGGGGATCATGATGTTTTTGAGGATGTGCACACCGATGATGCGCGAGGGCTTCAAGCCCTTGGCGCGGGCGAATTTCACATAATCCATCAACGCGACTTCGCGCACGCCAGCCCGTGTGAGGCGGATCACCAGGCTGATCTTGGTGGTGGCCAGGTTGAAGGCGGGCAAGGCAATGAAGGCCCAACCTGCCGAACTCAGCAGGCTGGTCTGTATGCCAAGAAAGGGCTCGGCCACCCCCCGACCCGTGGCAGGCAGCCAACCCAAGATCACGGCAAACACCATGATCAGCATCAGACCGACCCAAAAGGAAGGCAGTGAGAAGCCCAAGATAGAGCCCGCCATGATGGTGCGTGATGCGGGGTGCTCGGGTTTGAGGCCGGAAAACATGCCCAGCGGCAGCCCGATCACGATGGCCATGAGCAGCGCCACCAAGGCCAGTTCCATGGTGGCGGGCATGCGGCTGAGAATGAGCTGGATGGCGGGCTCGCCGTGCACAAAGGAATGGCCCAGATCACCCCTGGCCACGCCCTTGAGGAAGTACCAGAACTGCTCCCAGATGGGTTTGTCCAGCCCCAGTGAAGCGGCCGTGGCCTCGATGGCTTGCTGATCCATATCGGGCGATATCAGCATCCAGATCGGGTCGCCGATGATGTTCACGCCAAAGAAGACGAGCACCATCATCACCGCGATGACCAGCAAGGCTTGGCCAATGCGTCGTATCAAAAATGAGAGCATGAGGGGTGATCCGTTGGCTCACATGGAGAGGAGACGTTGCAACAAGGCCAGGCCTTCGAGGGTGCGGACGCGTTCAGCGGCGGGAAATGCCCGTGGCCAAGGTGTATTCGTCGGCGCGAGCCTCTACCTTGATGCCTTTGCGCGAGGCCCAGACGTTGGTCTGGTAATGCGATGGAATGATGGCGAAGTCGTTGAACGCGATTTCAGAGGCTTCGGCCAGCAGGACGGCCCGCTTGGCATCGTCCACTGTGGCCAGTGCTTCCGTCAGTTTGGCATCCAGCGCCGGGTTGCTGTAACGACCACGGTTGGCGGCCCCCGAGCCTTTGCTGCGGTCGAAGGTGCCCATCAGCGAGCGCAGCGGGCTGGCCGTTTCGCCTGTGGTGGCCCCCCAACCCAACAGCACGAAAGAGAATTCAGGCTGACCGTTGGCACCGGTGGAGGCGCGGGTGAAGAAATTGGCTGGCGGAATGGTTTCAATCTCAGTCTCAATACCCAGACGCGTGAACATCTGCGCCACCGCCTCGATGATCTTGGTGTCGTTGGTGTAACGCCCATTGGGGCCGTGCATTTTCATCTTGAAGCCATTCGGGTGGCCAGCTTCGGCCAGCAGGCGACGGGCACCCGCCAGATCGAAAGCTGTTGGTTGCAGCTTTTGCGAGGTGCCGAAGAAACTCTTGGGAAGCACTTGCTCTGCGGGCACGGCAGCACCATCCATGAGGCGTTCGACGATGGCCGGGCGGTTGATGGCCATGGAGAGCGCTTGACGCACACGTTTGTCAAGCAGTGGATTTTTGATGCGCGATCCATCTTTGGCTGTGATGAATGGGCTGTTCTCGCGGAAGTGGTCCATGTGGAAGTAAATCACCCGGTTGGACAGCGTCTGTGCAATCTCGATGTTGGCGTCGCCCTTGAGGCGCGGGATGTCGGTGGGTGGTACGGCCTCGATGACCTGCACATCGCCAGCCAAAAGGGCGGCAACCCGGCTCGGATCAGAAACGATAAACCGCTTGGTCACAGTTTCCCATTCGGCCTTGGGTCCCCAGTAACTGTTGTTGCGCGTCAGGACCACACGGTCAGCTGGTTTGAACTCTGAGTACTTGTAAGGGCCAGTGCCTCCTTGGCAACGCAAGGCATTGAAGTCCTCGGTGCTCATGGATTCGGCACATTTTTTGGAAACAATCGCAAACCCTGACAGGTTGATCGGCACCAGAGGGGCTGGGCTTTTGGTTTTCACGCGCAGGGTATGGTTGTCCACTTTCTCAAATTCCATGCCTGCGACAAAAGGTGAAAAGTTGGATGGCGAGCGCGGCACATTCGGCAGACGTTTGATGGTCGCCAGCACATCGTCGGCAGTGAATTCGGTGCCGTCGAAGAACTTCACGCCGCGGCGCAGTTTGAATTCCCAAGTCAAGGGGTCCACCGTACGCCAGCTTTCGGCCAGGCCAGGACGGGGCTTCTGATTCACGTCCTGGCCCACAAGCGCCTCGAAGACGTGCCTTGCCATCATGTTGTTTGGCGAGAGGTTGTGGTAGTGAGGGTCCATGGAGCTGGGCTCGGCACCAAGACCAATGCTCAGTTTCTGCGCGGCCCCGACAAGTGGAATCATGGCGAGTGTGCAAATTGCAACAAGCTGACGGGTTGGGGCCATGGTGTTGTCTCCTTGGGATCTGTGAGAAATAAAAGAACTCTCACTCTACTTAGCACAGACGGCTGCTGCTATGGGGAAATACCCCGGTAAAATATGCATAAATTATTTTGATTAATTTGCTTATGTAATGAATATCAGCCAAAAGCAACTCAATTGGTTCATCGCCACAGCCCAGGCCGGGCACATCACCAGCGCCAGCGAAATACTGGGGATCAGCCAACCAACCCTGACGCGGGCCTTGGCCAAATTCGAGTCCGAGCTGGGGGTCATGCTTTTCAATCGAACCACGCGGCGTCTGAATTTAACGCCCGAGGGTCTTCGATTTTTGCCAGTGGCTCAGCGCTTGATTCACCAGATGGAGGACGCTTGCGAAGTGCTGAAAGGCGATGCAAGGGAAATCACGGGCCGCGTCAGTTTGACGATGGGCAGCACAGTGGGTGGCACCCTCATGCCCCCTCTGCTCAAAATGTTCATCAGGCGTTATCCCGGAGTCAGGGTGGGGGTCGTGGAGAGTTACGGGCTGGAAACCACCAAGGCGGTGCGCTCAGGAGAGGTCGACCTGGGCATTGGCACGCCACAAGGCGATATTGCGGGTCTTCGATGCGATTTGCTGCTGCAGGCACCTCTTGGCATTGTGCTTCGGCCCGATCAATACCGGATCAAGGATGGCAGTCTGGAGACGCTGGCCCATCTGCCCATTCTCAAGGAAGGGCCCAACAGCAGCATCATCGACTTGCTGCGCATCAACGGCTCGCCCATCGTGTCCATGATGTCCAAAGGCATCGACGTCACCAGTTTGACCATGCAGTTGGCCTTGGTTCAGGCGGGTCTGGGGGTTGCGGTGCTCTCTGCTTTGGCCGCCTCGCACCCGCAGGCTGCGGGTCTGGGCTTCATGCCGCTGGTGCCGGCCATTGAAAGGCCGGTGTTTCTGATGCAACGCAGCGACAGACCTTCGATGCCTGCGATAGACGCTTTGGCGCAAATGATCCTCAGCGACTTAAAGCTGGAAAACCTGCGCCAAGAGGTCCGACGCGCCTGAAGCGAGGGATGCAGCGCTTGGGCTGGTCTTGGCCTCGGCGCAGGGCCTTTCATGCAGACCCTGCAAAGACAAGGGTCAGTGGCAAGGCGGCTTATGTAGCAGATTTTTTGAGGTGTAATCAACAACTCTCTGCATCTGAATCTTTTGAACTCATCCCGCGCGAGCCCACACCCATGACCTTCACCTCCAAAATGCAGACCGCCGCCTTGGCCGGTCTGCTTGCCTTGTCGGCCTCGTTCATGACCGCTGCCCAAGCGCAGACCACGCTGCGCGTGACCACCATCCCCGAAGAAGCGGCCACCGAGCAGGTGCGCAAGTTCACCCCGCTGGCCACTTACTTGGAAAAGCAGTTGGGCATGAAGGTGCAGTTCACGCCCGTGACCGATTACCCCGCCGCTGTGGAGTCTTTGGTGAACAAAAAAGTGGACGTGGTTTGGTTTGGTGGCTTCACCTTTGTGCAAGCCAGCATTCGCTCGGGCGGCAAGATCGTTCCTTTGGCACAGCGCGAAGAAGACACCAAATTCCAGTCGGTGTTCATCGCCAAGACCAACTCGGGCATCAAATCCTTGGCCGACATGAAAGGCAAGCAGGTCTCGTTTGGCTCGCAAAGTAGCACCTCGGGCCACCTGATGCCGCGCAGCTTTTTGCTGCAAGCCAACATCGAACCCGAAAAAGATTTCAAACGCATCGCCTACAGCGGCGCGCACGACGCCACCATCGCCTCGGTGGTCAGCGGCAAGGTCGACGCTGCGGCCCTGGACATCACGGTCTGGAAAAAGTTCGTGACCGAAAACAAAGTCAACACGCAAGACGTGAACGTGTTCTACACCACGCCCCCTTACTTCAACTACAACTGGTCGGTGCACGCCGATATGCCTGCCGACTTGCGCGAAAAAATCAAGGCCGCCTTGTTGGCCCTGAACCCCGCCAACCCCGAGCACGCCGAGATCCTGAAGCTCAACCGCTCGACCCGCTACATCTCCACCACGCCCGAGAACTACAAGGGCCTGGAGTCGGCTGCGCGCAGCGCAGGTCTGCTGTAAAAGCCTGAACTGCACGGCGGTGAAGATCGAACTCTCGGCCCTGGAGGCGCGGCACCCTGCCGCGCTGCCTGGCGCGCCAGCGGCCTTGCGGGCTTTGAACCTGCGCTTGAGTGCCGGTGAACAAGTGGCCATCATTGGCCCATCGGGCGCGGGCAAGACCACCTTGCTGCAGGTGCTGGCCTGTGCGCAGCGGCCCACCCAGGGCACGCTGCAGCTGTCGGACGTGAACCCTTGGACACAATCGGCTGGCGCGCTGCGCCGTTGGCGCGGCCAGTTGTTTCTGGCCCCGCAGGTTCCGCCGCTGCCGCCGCGCCAACGCGTGGTGACCTCGGTGTTGGCCGGGCGTTTGCCCAGCATGGGTTTGTGGTCCAGCTTGCGCTCGCTGTTTTATCCCACCGACATCCCGGCCGCTTACGAAGCGCTTGTGCATTTTGATTTGGGTGACAAATTGTTTGACCGCGTGGACCGCCTCTCGGGCGGTGAGCGTCAACGGGTGGGCCTGGCCCGTGCACTGCTGGCTCCGGCCAGCTTGTGGCTGATCGACGAGCCGCTGTCGGCGCTCGACCCCATGCGCGCCCGCATGGCCATGGCTGCTTTGGTGAGTCTGGCGGCTGAGCGCCAAGTGACGCTGGTGGCCACGCTGCACCAGGTCGACATGGCGCTGGCGCACTTCCCGCGCATCATTGGCCTGCGCGACGGGCAGCTGGTGTTTGACTTGCCTTCTGCACAGGTCAGCCCCGAGCGCTTGGCGCATTTGTACGACCAGTACGAGCACGAGTTGCGTGGCGAAGCCCCGCTCATGCCCTCACCAGAAGTCTCTTCAAGCCAATCCGCGCCTGCGGTGATGCACTGCCGTTGACGCTGTAGCTGGCTGCACCTGGTTCAAGATGACCGCTTCTGTTTCACACCTGCCTACGCCCCGGCCTCGCCCGGATGCGCCTGCCCGCGACCCGGCCTTTTTCAAGCGGGTGTTTTGGCTGAGCCTGGCTTTGGTGCTGTTGTGGCCGCTGGGCGTGGCCACCGAGTTCCGTTTGTGGGTGCTGTGGGAGCCTGAAAACCGCAAAGTGACGGCGCAGTTCTTGTCCACCTTTTGGCCGCTGATTTACAACGACGAGTTCATGGACATGGTGGTGCGTGAGACGTGGCGCACCGTGGCCATGGCCACCGCGGGCGTCACGCTGGCGCTGGTGCTGGCCATTCCCTTGAGTTTGTTGGCCACACGGGTTTTGTCGCTGTCGGCGTTGTCGGGTCGCATGGACCGTTGGCCTGCGGTGCTGCGTTGGCTGGTGCGGGCCACGCTGATTGTGCTGCGCAGCATCCCGGAGTTGATCTGGGCGCTGGTGTTTGTGCGTGTGGTGGGTTTGGGGCCCACGGCGGGCGTGCTGGCCATTGCCCTGACCTATGGCGGCATGTTGGGCAAGGTCTATGCCGAAATTCTGGAAAGCGGCGAGAGCCACGCCACCCAAAACCTGATGCGCAATGGCAGTGGCCGTCTGCAGGCCTTTGTCTACGCCTTGCTGCCCAGCCACGCGGCTGAGTTGGCCTCTTACACCGTGTACCGCTGGGAATGCGCGATCCGCTCGTCGGTGGTGCTGGGCTTTGTGGGCTCGGGGGGCTTGGGCCAGCAACTGGACAACTCGATGAAGATGTTCAACGGCGGTGAAGTGGCCACCATGCTGCTGGTGTTCATCGCGCTGGTGGCGCTGGCTGACCGCGTGAGCGCCTGGTTGCGAAAGGCACTGGCATGAAGTCCTTTTCACGCGAAGCGGCCAACCCCCCCTACAAACTGCCGCCGCCGATCTTTGATGCCCGCTGCAAAGCGTGTTGGTTCACTTTGGCTTTGTTGGTCTTGGTGGTGGCCAGTTTTGTCTCGCTCGATTTGGACTGGGCGTCTTTTGCGTCCATGGAAGCGGCGCGCAGCATGGGCCGCTTTGTGGCGGAGTTTTTCCCGCCCGATTTGTCGCCCGTGTTCGTGAACAAAGTGGTTTGGGCCGCTTGGGAAACTTTGGCCATGTCGGCCTTGGGCACCGCCATCGCGGCATTACTGGGCCTGGCGTTGGCCGTGCCCGCCAGCCGCATGTCCACGCAAGACACGGCCTGGCTGCGCAGCCCCACGCGCTGGTTGCTCAATGCCCTGCGCGCCATTCCTGAATTGGTGTGGGCCGCGTTGCTCTTGATCTCGGCCGGTCTCGGGCCCATGGCCGGGACTTTGGCGCTGGCCCTGCACACCACGGGCGTGCTGGGCCGACTGTTTGCAGAGGCGATGGAGAACATCCCCACCGGCCCCGGCGACGCCTTGCGCACCCAGGGCGTGGGGCCGCTGCGTGTGTTCTTTTATGCCACCTTGCCCCAGGTCTTGCCGCAGCTCATGAGTTACACGCTGTACCGCTGGGAAAACAACATCCGCGCCGCCGCCGTGCTGGGCGTGGTGGGCGCGGGGGGCTTGGGCCAATTGCTGTCCTTCCACATGGGCCTGTTCCACATGAACAAAACGGCCACCATCTTGGCGGCCATGCTGCTCATGGTGGCCTGTGTGGATGCGCTGAGCTTTGCAGCCCGGCGCTGGTTGACGCGCTGAGGCGCTTGCCCTCAAACCAGACTGAAGCTCAACCACACCACGGTGCCCCACATCATCAAGGCCACACCCGCATCGAGTGCGCGCCAAACATGCAGCGAGTTCAGACGCCGACCCAGCCAAAAGGCGGCCACGCCCAAACTCAGGAACCACAGCAAAGAGCCAGCGGCTGCGCCCAGGCCAAATGTGGTGCTGCCTTGCCCATAGGCCAGCGAAGCGGTGCCGATCAACACCGCTGTGTCCAGCCAGGCATGCGGGTTGAGCCATGAAAACGCCAGCGCCGACAGCAAGGCCTGACGGCGAGTTACGGGGGCTGCCTGCACACGCCCTGCGGGTGTCGCGGCCCCAGCGTGGGCCTCTTCGGGCTGGTTCAACACCAAGGCTGTGGGCTTTAAAAACCGCTGAAATGCTTGCCAACCGTACACGGTCAAAAACAGCATGCCCGCACCGACCAAGGCACCGTGCAATTTGTCAGACAAGCCGCCAAGCTGCGCCAGGCTGAGAACGCCCAGACCAATCAGCGCGATGTCGGCCACCGCGCACACCGCCACCGTCAACCACAGGTGCTGGCGCTGCAGGCCCATGCGCAACACATGGGCGTTTTGCAGGCCGATGGCCATGATCAAGGAGATGCTGAGCACCATGCCGGCGGTGAAAGTGGGAAGGCTCAAAACCATGAAAAATCTCCTGAGGGGCGGCTGCGAATGGGCTGGAGTGTGCGCCAGAAAGGCATTTAATTAAATGATGTTGAATTAAACTCACATCACTCAATATTTTTTAAACCCAACATGCTCGACGCCCGTCAACTGGAAGCCCTGGCCGCCGTGGTCGAACACGGCGGCTTTGGCGCGGCGGCGCAGGCTTTGTCCATCACGCTGGCGGCGGTGTCTTTGCGCATCAAGGCACTCGAAGAAAGCCTGGGCCAGCGTTTGCTGGTGCGTGGCAAGCAGGTGCGGGCCACCCCCGCCGGACAGGCCTTGCTGGCCCACATCAAGCAAGTGCGCATGATGGAAGCCGATGTGCTGGGCGGGCTGCAAGGCACGTCCACCCACAGTGGGGCACGCAAGGCGGTGAGCTGGCAGTCGCTCAGCGTGGCCATCAACGCCGATTCGGTTCACAGCTGGTTTTTGCCGGGCGTGGCCGCGATGCTGCTGCGCCACCATGTGCTGCTCGACATCATGATCGACGACCAGGACCACACGCACGACGCGCTCAAAAGCGGCGATGTGATGGGCTGCGTGACCATCCTGGCCGAACCGATGCGCGGCTGCGTGGCCGAGCCCTTGGGGCTCATGCGTTACCGCTGTGTGGCCGCCCCTGCGGTGCTCAAGCGCTGTCGCACCAGCGCCGGGGCGGTGTCGGTGCACAAACTGCTGACGCAACCGGCCGTGATTTTTAACCGCAAGGACGCCTTGCAAGACACATTTTTGGCCCAGCACTTTGGTCTGCAGCAGCCCCATTACCCACGCCACTTTGCCCCGGCGGTCGAGGCCTTCGAGACGGCAATCGAACTGGGCCTGGGCTGGGGCATGGTGCCTGAGCAGCACCTGGCCCAACGGCCGACGCTGCAAGATCTGTTGCCCGGTGCTACGGTGGATGTGGCCCTGTATTGGCAGCACTGGGCACGCGAGGCCCCGTCAGCTCAGCGCCTGACCGAAGCCGTCAAAGCCGCTGCGCGTTTGCATTTGCGGCAGGCGGCGGCGGTATGAACACAATGGACTAGCCGTGCCACGCACCCAGCGGCTGACCTATACAGCCCGGTGTGTGCCCGCTTTGCTGGCCCGCTTGTCGAAGGTCAACACAGCCTCGCAACCCAAGGACTGCATTTGCGCCCCGATCAGGTGGTCTGCGAAGTCCCCGCCCTGGTTTTGCCAGGCTTTGGCAGCCGTCAGCAAGACCGGCATGGCTTCGAAGCGCAGGCCTGGAAAACCAAGCAGGGCCGCCAAAGTGGACTGACATTGCACCTGTGAAAAAGCGTAGAGCCCCTTCAGAACCCACATCACTTCGCACACCACAATGTGCCCGACCATGGATTCCCGGCCTGCATTCAGCTCGGCGTCCAAGGCTTGCTGCGCGCGCAGGGCTTGCTTGGGCTCGTCGTTGGTGATCAGGCGAACGAGGACGTTGGTGTCGACGGCCAGCATCTCAAGGCTTGCGGGTTTTGCGTGCAAGCAAAGGCGTGCCGCTGGCCTGCGCTTCGATGGCCTGCTTCATTTCTTCGACCGTGTGCGCCTTGGCAGGCGCTGGCAGCAAGCCGCGCAAGCTGGCAAAGGAGGCCTTGGAAGCTTTGCTCACCACGATTTGCCCATTGGCCTGTGGCACAAATGCCACCTTGTCGCCGGGCTCGAGTTGAAGCATCTGGCGAACATCTTTGGGCAGCGTGATTTGCGCTTTGCTGGTCAAGGTGGCGAGCATGATTTTTCCTTACGATACGGTAAGGAAGAATAGCCATCCAGCACCGATCGGTCAAGCCTGTACGGTTGAGGTGTAAGGCTGGGGTCTGGCTTTCATCCTCACTTCGCCATCGAGCAATGGCCTCCAATGCTCGCTTGGCCGGAGCCTGCCGCGATCAGCGGCGGTTCGTTGCGCAGGTCCACCGGAGCCGAGACCATGAAGTCCCAGCTCAAAAAGGCAGCCAGACCGAGCCAGAAAACCGCTTGCAGTTGGTGTGTGTTGCTCATGCGGTCTCCTTCAAAATTGGTAATGGCGGCGCACGCGCACACCGATCAACGTGCCTGCAAAGGCCAGAGGCACCCAGATCCAGCCGTGCAGGCTGCCGGTGGAAATGCCGCTGAGCATGGCGCCGATGTTGCAGCCAAAGGCCAGGCGCGAGCTGTAGCCCATGACAAAACCGGCGATCAGGCCAATCACCCATTGCTGGGTGGTCAAAGGCGTGCTGTTGGAGGCGGCTTTGGCCGAAACCCACAGCGCACCGCCCAGGATGCCGATGTTGGTGATGGTGGTCACGTCCATGAACACGGTTTGGGTCAGGCGTTGTGCGTTGCCCGCCTGGCCCCAAAAGGCATTGGCCGTGGGGTCAAAAGCGCCCAGCGCCACCGACACCTTGGCGGCCCACAGGCCAAAGCCGTACACCACGCCCCAGGGTTGGCCTGCCAGCAGCAAGTTGAGTGTGGCCAGCACCGCCAGCGCCACGGCACCCCAGAGCCAGCGTTTGTCCAGCCAGGTTTGGCCCGCGCCCACCCACAGGCGCACCGCCACCAGCACGGCGGCCAGCAAAGCCAGCGTCAGGGCCAGCGCGCCGCCTGTGCCGTATTCGGCTGAAAAACTGACCGGGGCCATTTGACCCAGCGACAGCCAGCTGTCCAGGTGCACCGAGCCCAAAAAACTGCCCAAGGCAAACAGCGGCAAGATGCCCATGTTCAGCGGCACGCCCAAGCCGGCTTTGTACAAAGTGCCCGAGCCGCAGCCGTCCGCAATTTGCATGGTCAGCCCGAACACGAACGCGCCCAGTAGCAGGCTCACGCTGGGTGGCCCCAAAGCGGCTTGCAATTCAGAAAACTGCCCCAGCAGCGGCAGCGCCGCCAAGCTGGCCAGCGCCAGCAGCAGCACCTGCCCGGCCACACCTTGCGGGTTGCGCTGCTCAATGAGTTGACGCCATCCCGTGGTGAAACCAAATCGGGCTCCGGCCAAAGCCGCGCCCATGCCCACGCCGACCAGCATCAGCACCGCCTGGCGGATGGACACGGACAGCGCCAAAAAGATGAAAAAGGCGGCCAGCAAGGCCGCCAAAGGAAGGCGTTTCATGAACTGAACTTATTTGAAAGTTTTTTCCGCCCAGAACTTGGCGTCGATCAAGAGCTGCTTGGGGCGGCTGGGCACGTTGGCCATGGGCAGACCGCTGGGGTCTTTGGACCACTCGACCATCGAGCCGGCGTAGAGCTTCACGTTTTTCTGGCCCAGCACTTCTGACATGGCAAACCAGTTGGTCGCGGCCCAGTGGCCGGTGTTGCAAAACGACACGGTCTCTTTGGCCGGGTCGATGGCGCTGGTGGCGGCCACTTTTTGGGCCTGCTCGGCGCTCACAAAGGTGGAGGTGCCGGGGGCAAACCATTTGTCGTGCTCCACGTTCACCGCGCCCTGCAAGGTGCCGGGCACGCTGGCCGCCACGTGGCGGGTGTCGCCCTTGAAGAAATCCGCCGGGCGGGCGTCGATCAGGGCAGCATCGCCCGACTTCACGCGGGCGACCAGCTCTTCTTTGGTGGCGACCAGACTCTTGTCGATTTGCGGCTGAAAGTTGCTGGCTGCCACTTTCACGGCCGCGTTGTTTTGCGGCAGGCCCGCCGTGGTCCAGCCCTTGACGCCGCCGTTGAGCACCGACAGGTCTTTCAGGCCCAGCACCTTGAGCGTCCAGTAGACGCGTGCCGATGCGCCGAAGTCGGTGGCATCGGCACCGCTGGACACAATCACCGCATGGGTGCTGGGGGACAGGCCCAGGCTTTGCACCAGGGTGGTCAGCTTGGGCAGTCCAGGCAACTCGCCGGGGTTGTTGGCCGGACCGCGCCAGGTGCCATAGGGCGCATTCAGTGCGCCGGGGATGTGGTTGGCCGCGTACGACTTGGGGTCGCGGATGTCGATCACGCGCACGTTGGCGTCCGACAATTTGGCCTGCAATTCGGAAGGGCTGAGCAGGGGTTGAGTGGCCAGAGCGCTGGCGCTGAAGCTGGCGGCCGTCAAGGCCAAAACCAAAGCAGATAAGTGTTTCATGGGTCGTTTCCAGAAGGAGATGAGCAAAAGATGGCCAGATTGTGGTCAGCCCCTTCAGACATTGGAACGATTTTTTAGTTAGTTATATATGTTCTTGAAGATATAAGGCCATCCGGATGCACGGTTCAGTGCTGTGCGGCGCGGGCATACCTTTGCGCCGCCCACAGCGCGGCCGTGCCCAGCAAACTGGCCAGCAACAGCCACCACAGCGCCAAGGTGTAGCCGTGTTGTGGCGACCACAGCAGACCCAATGTCAAGGGCGCAGCAGCGCGGGCCAACGCGATTGGCATACCCAGCAAACCGTTGAGCTGTCCGACATGCTGGCGGCTGACGTACTGCGCCATGGCCGTGCCCTTGACGATGGTGTTCATGCCATTGCCCAAGCCGTACAGCAGCACAAATAACAGCGAGGCGAGAGGGCTTAGACCGCCGATCAGCAAGGCCAGCACGCCCGCTGGAATCAGCGTGGGAATCCAGCGGTTGGCGGCGTGCACATCCCAGTAACGCTCAAAGACAAACAGCACCAAGCGACCCAGCACCTGAATCACCCCGATGGCCGCCGGGATGGCGATCACCCAGACCGGGGACAAGCCCGACTCTTGCAGCAATGCGATCATGTGCGCGGGCAAGGCCGAGGTGACCGACATCATCAGCACCATGAAGAGCGCCAACAGCCAAAACGGTGCGTGGCGCAGGTGTTCGCGCACCGACGCCGGGGGAACCGCGTCGTTCGAAGTGGTCTCCAGCACTTTGAGTGGCGCGCCTTGTAGCAACCAGGCGTGGAGTGGCGCACAAATTAAAAACTGCAATGCGGCCAACGCCCACAGGGCCTGGCGCCAACCCCACAGATCCATCCACCAAGCAAACAACGGAATGAACACCGTGCTGGCCAGCCCGCCCAAAAACGTGAGCGTGATGATGGCGCGCCGAAAATCCTGCGGAAAACGGCGTGTGACCACGGCAAAGGCGGGGGTGTAAAACGTGGCCGCCGTTCCCAGGCCCAGCCAGATCCAGGCGGCATAAAACCCCGCCACCGTGGTGACGAAACTGTGGCCCACCAAGCCCACGCCAATCCACAACGAGCCCAGCGTCATGACCCAGCGCTCGCGCCCTGCATCGATCCAGCGCCCCACCCCATAGGCCATCAAACCTTCGGCCAGCAGCGCCAAACTGAAGGCCAGAGACGATTCGGCGCGTGTCATGCCCAGCTCGGCTTCGAGTGGCGTCATCAACAGTGAAAAGGTGTAAAAAACACTGCCCCATGTGATGAGCTGGGGCAACGACAGCCAGAAGCTGAAAGGGCCCAAATCTAAAGTTCTCATCGAATGGCGAGGTGAATACCGCATGGACTCATTATCGTGACCCAGACACAGACGGGGTCAACACCT
>CAMDFT010000018.1 GCA_945897795.1 Limnohabitans sp. Rim8
GGGTATTTCAGCTCTACACTGGGCCAGACGCTGCTCTGCGTCAGGGCCTGGGCCTGGTTTTGCCACTGCGCCACATCCGCTTGCAACCCGGTTTGCCCACCCAGCGCCTCGGCCAGCGATTTGGTGGACAGGACCTCAATGCGCTGGGCCAGCAATACCGCCGCTTCGCGCTGCACCATCACTTGGTGCTGCAGGTCCTCCACGCCCTTGACCACTTCGGTCAAGCGATGTTTGAGGCCCGCCAAGGGGTCTCGCGACAGGGGCGCTCCGGCTTTGGCGGCATCTCGCTGCCAGGCCAGCGCATCGGCCATGTTCAGACGCGGCGCTTGGAGCAACTGCTCGGCTTTTTGGGCCCACTCGGTGGCCAAGGCTTCCTGACCATGCAGGCGCTTGAGTTCGTCGAGTTTTTCCTTGAGTACCTTGGCCACACCCTTGTCACGGCCCGACAGTTCGCGATAGACCTCGGCCATCAAATCATCAGAAGGCTCGGTCAGCAACCAATCGCGCAAGCGGGCACTGCGCTCGCTTGAAGTAGGGGCATTGAAAAGCCCTGCGGTCAAAGGGTCCAGGGCGGCGATGTCGAAAGGCTTGGAAGAGGTCACGGTGCAAACTTTAAAAACACGGTGTCTGCCCATGGGGCAAACAGGCCGAAACGGCGGTACTTGACTGTGCAAGCTGCCAATCGGGCGTCAATCTTCTATTTTCGCCGTAATTTGGACAACGCCGCCGCTTGGCCCGTTTTCAAACGCAATCTCTGATGAATTACACACACAGGACGTCCTTATATACCTAAAAATAGTTTTAATTTAGCTTGTTATACTTGACTGGTTATGAAAAGTTCCTAGAATTCGCCCCAACCTGCGACCATCAGGGATAACCCGATACCGCTGCCGAATCTGGCTCAACCCGCAAAAGTGCTTGCCGCTTGTTGCGGGTCGCGTACCCCCAACCCATCAAGTGCCTGCGGCAGACGCCACTGGGCCTTGGCATGAGAGGAGAAGTGCTATGACAGCGACTTTGACTTGGACCCACCTCAAACTGGCTATGGCCACCTTGGCCTGCGATGTGCGTGAAGGCTTTGTAGAAATCACCCGGCACAGTCTGGCGGTGATTGGCTTGGCCGTGGTCGGTATAGCCTTGACACTCTTGGCCCGCCCCGGCTTGCAGCAGCAGGCCAGCGAAACACTGATGGGCTGGCTTGAGCTGCGCCAAGTGGAGCAAACTGCGTTTGTGGAAACGCCAACGCCCTCAGCAGCTGACCGATCAACAGCCGCGCCGATGCAGGACCTGAGCAGCGATCAAGTGGCTGTGGCCCGTTGGCTCAGCAGCAAATACAAAGTCTCACCAGAGCCCTTGGCCGCCTTGGTTGCCGAGGCTTGGGCCTTGGGTGAGCGCAGCCGGATCTCCCCCACCTTGATCCTGGCCGTGGTGGCCATCGAGTCCCGCTTCAATCCTTTTGCCTCCGGCAACCAAGGGGGCTTGGGTCTGATGCAAATTGAACCTGAAGCCCACATCAGCGCACTGTCCTCTTTTGGCGGCCGCTTGGCTGCTTTTGACCCACTGACCAACCTGCGGGTAGGCACACGCCTGCTTCAGGGCTTGATCCAAGACACAGGTACGCTTGAAGATGCGCTGCGCCAATATGCGCTCGCATCCGGGCAAGGCAATAACGACCAGTATGTGGACCGTGTGCTGGCCGAACAAAAGTTGCTCGACAAGATCAGCAAGGGTCAAAAAACGGCCTTGTCTAACAAAAGCAACGGGGAGTTACCCAAATTCCCGCAAGCCCAAATGTGAGTGCATGGCCCGGACTGCGCAACAGGCTGGGCTACACTCCAAGGGTGCGCGACTGGCGATAGGAGCCTGTTTTCAAAGCAAAACAGAGCACTCTGACGTGGAGCGTGGTGACCCGAGTCACTGCCGAACCACTGGGAAGCGCACAGCCTGACCGACTGCCTTGCATGCCGGACCAGGTTTTAAGCCGTTCGCCTGGGCAGCCCTTGTCAATGAACCGCCGGTTCGGGTCAAGGTCACCGCCATCCAAAGGACTGCCATGTACCACCGCAACCACCTGATTGAACAAACCGACCCTGAAATTTTCGCCGCCATCCAAGCCGAAAACGCCCGCCAAGAGCACCACATCGAGCTGATTGCCAGCGAAAACTACGCCTCGCCCGCCGTCATGGCTGCCCAAGGCAGTCAACTCACCAACAAATACGCTGAAGGCTACCCAGGCAAGCGCTACTACGGTGGCTGCGAGCACGTGGACGTGGCCGAGCAGTTGGCCATTGACCGCATCAAACAAATTTTCGGTGCCGAAGCTGCTAATGTGCAGCCGCACTGCGGCGCATCGGCCAACGAAGCCGTGTTCTTGGCTTTCTTGAAGCCCGGCGACACCATCATGGGCATGAGCCTGGCCGAAGGCGGTCACCTGACGCATGGCATGCCGCTGAACATCTCAGGCAAATGGTTCAACGTCGTGTCCTACGGTCTGGACGCGCAAGAAGCCATCGACTACGAGGCCATGGAAGCCAAGGCCCGCGAAACCAAACCCAAGCTGATCATTGCTGGCGCGTCGGCTTACAGCCTGCACATCGATTGGGCCCGTTTTGCCAAAGTGGCCAAAGAAGTTGGCGCGATCTTTTTGGTGGACATGGCCCACTATGCGGGTCTGATTGCTGCAGGCGTCTACCCCAACCCCGTGCCCCACGCCGACGTGGTCACCTCCACCACCCACAAGAGCCTGCGCGGCCCCCGTGGCGGCATCATCTTGATGAAGGCCGAGCACGAGAAAGCCATCAACAGCGCCATCTTCCCCGGCCTGCAAGGTGGCCCGCTGATGCACGTCATCGCGGCCAAAGCCGTGGCTTTCAAGGAAGCCATGGCACCCGAGTTCAAGGCCTACCAAGCCCAGGTGATCAAGAACGCGCAGATCATTGCCGAGACCTTGACCCAGCGCGGCCTGCGCATCGTGAGCGGCGGCACCCAAAGTCACGTCATGCTGGTGGACCTGCGTGCCAAGGGCATCACCGGCAAAGTGGCCGAAGCCGCTTTGGGCAGCGCCCACATGACCATCAACAAAAACACCATCCCCAACGACCCTGAAAAGCCGTTTGTCACCAGTGGCGTACGCATCGGCACCCCGGCCATGACCACCCGCGGCTTCAAGGACGAAGAAGCCCGCGCCACGGCCCACCTCATTGCCGATGTGCTGGACAACCCGATGGACGAAGCCAACCTGGCCGCTGTGCGCGCCAAGGTGCACGCCCTGACCAGCCGCTTCCCGGTTTACGGCTGATCGGCCCGCACGATGAAATGCCCGTTTTGCAGTCACCTTGAAACCCAAGTGGTGGAGACACGCCTGGCCGAAGACGGGGATTTCATTCGGCGTCGCCGCCAATGTGGCGCGTGTGAAAAACGCTTCACCACTTACGAAAAGCCGGAAGTCAACTTTCCGGCCATCGTCAAAAAAGACGGCAGGCGGATCGAATACCAGCGGGACAAACTGCGCGGCAGCCTGAATTTGGCTTTGCGCAAGCGGCCCGTCAGCATCGAGCAAGTGGACAGCGCCATCGAACGGATTGAGGAAAACCTGCTGAACCTGGGCATCCGCGAAGTGGCCTCGCACCGCATTGGCGAGCTGGTCATGCGCGAGTTGAAAAAGCTCGACAAAGTGGCCTATGTGCGCTTTGCCAGTGTGTACCGCAACTTTGAAGACATCGACGCATTCAAGACACTGGTCGACGAAGTGCAGCGGTAATAAACCACCCCAAGCCAGCGCTGGTGCGCAGTTTCAAAATTGCCCTGCACTTGGGCTTGCGCCATGCTTTTAAGCACTGGTTTCAAGCCCTTGCACCGCCCTCAGCAATTCGCACCGTCCTGGCGATCGGCTTTTTCCAACCGGGGCTTGCCCACCGCGTTGATCACCACCCGCCAGACATGGGCTTGCCCTGCCCCACACAGGGTCAAGGTGCCGGCCTGAAAAGCACCCGATGTGCTTTGGCTGCGGCCTTGTGGGCCGTAAGAGACGTAGCGGTCCACCGTGGCATTGCCTTGCAGCGTCAAAAAGCCAGGCAAGGGCTCTTTCACCTGCAACACGGTCTCAGCCGCCTCGCGGCGAGCGCTGTCGTTGCCGTCGACAAACACCACCCAGCCTTGCGACCAAGATCCGGACAGCGCACAGTCCTCTCCCGCACCCACGGCTGACGCACGCACACACAGGGTCACCCGCTGCTGGCGCCTCAAGGCCTCAGAACGCGCCAGCATCAAGCTGGCCTGCAGTTGCTCAGCCTGGCTTTGCATCTGGTGCTTTTGCCGCAAGCCTTTCAGGCTGGGGGCTGCCAAAGACAGCAGCACGGCCAACAAGGCCAACACCACCAGCGCTTCGAGCAGCGTGAAACCCCGGTTGCGCATGTTCTGGCCTCCTGTTTGATCCATGAAAACCTGCAGCCGGTTGGGCTTGCCCAAACACCCAACTGGCTCGGCTGTACAAGTCATTATTAAGTATTCACAATGTCAATCTTCCAACAGGAGAGGGACATGAAGATGCCCGCAAGCTGCCAAACCAGGGGTGCTGCTGCCCAGTCCTCAGGCTGGACCTTGAGCGAGCTGCTGGTCAGCCTGGCATTGATGGCCGTCTTGGCGGCAGTGGCCTTGCCCACATTTCAGGCTCAACAGCGGCAAGCCCGACGCAGCGATGCGCAAAGCGCCTTGCAGCAACTGCAGCTGGCCCAAGCCCGCTGGCGTGGCACCCAAAGCAGCCACGCCAGCGATTTGGCCAACTTGGGCTGGGCCAGCAACTTGTCCGCTGGCGGTCATTACCGCCTCGCGATTGAAGACGCCAGTAGCGAGGGTTACGTCTTGGTCGCCACCCCCATCGGAGCGCAAGCGCGCGACAGCGCCTGCGTCCCCATGCGCCTGCAACTGCGGCATTTGGCCACCGTGGTGCTCAGCAGCGGAACCGATCTTGCGGGCGATCCAGGTCGCTGCTGGCGGCAATGAGTCGCTCATGTCTGCGCCTCGCATACCCAACCCCTGCAAACCCATGACGGGTAGCCCGGCGGCTGATTTTGGCGTGGGCAAGATTGATGGCTGTACAGCCCGAACGCAGCAGGGCGAAACCCTGGTGGGCTTGCTGGTCGGCTTAGGCGTAGGCTTGGTGGTGCTGGCCGCAGGCAGCCAAATGCTGGCTCAGCACCTGCAGGGGCATCGGCTGGCCTTGCAAGACAGCCACATGCACCACGACCTGCGCTCGGCGCTGGACACCATCACCCGGGAATTGCGCCAAGCACAGGCGCTTGGGCAAGCTTGGCGTGGGCGTGCCACAGCCCATTGCGCGGACGCCTTTTGCGCAGGCCAGGCCGACTTGCTGGTGCAGGGCCAGCGCATCAGCTTTGGCCAAGACAGAAACCACAACGGCCAGCTGGACAACAACGAGTGTTTGGGCTTCCGATTGAAAGACCATGAGTTGCAGATCCGCACCGCCTGCACACCTGAGGTCTGGACCGATTTGACCGATGCAGGCAGCCTGAAAATGACCGACTTGGCTTGGCAGGTGCACTGCGAAAAGCGCGGGCGCTGGGTGGCGCGTTGGGTCACGGTGCAACTGAGTGCACAGTGGCCGCGCGACGCCACACGCGCATTGAGTCTCTCGCAAACCGTGTCGCTGCGCAACGATGTGCCCGCCTCGCCTTGGCCTGCCGTTTGTGGAGCCGCCCCGTGATACGGCAAAGCAAACTGTGCACCCAAAGCAGTCCGTCGGAGCCCAAGGCTCAAGGCGGTGCCATCAGCTTGTTGGTGGCGATCAGCCTGGGGCTGCTGGCGAGTCTGGCCAGTTTCTACAGCGCCCGCAGCGTGCTGGTGGACCGCTTGGCCAGCCACAACCAAAGACAGGCGGCTCAGGCGCGACTGGCTGCCGAAGCCGCCTTGGCCTGGGCGCGGGCCGACTTGCAGCGGCAATACACGGGCGGCTCGACGCCGCCCATATGGGGCGCTGCCCCCAGCACCACGCCCTGCCCTGCGCCCCACAGCGGGCCGCGTTGGCAGTGCGTGGCGATGCAGCCGTCTGCACACCCGGGCTTGCCTGACGCGGTGGTCCAGGTAATGGCGGTGCGTGACCTGATCAGCTCGCCCCATGTGGCCCAGTTGCTGGCCAGCGCCAGCCTGAAAGATGGCACCAGCCGCGCGCAACTCCAGGCCCAGCTGTTCATCCCCACTATCGCTCCTGCCCCAAGCCCTCCCAACACAGCAGCCGTGGTGCTAAATGCTTGCGCTTTGGCGGCCAACAATGGGGCAACCCTTGCGTCCACCAGCGGGACCAGCGGCACGGCGGTGAGCGTTTGCCCCACCAGCAGCAGCACCAACAACACCCCCGGCACCTGCACGCCATCTGCATGGACCAGCGTGCTGGGCAACATCACCCCCGAACAGATCCGCGCCTGGTCTGAGGCGCAAGCGCACAACGGCTTGAGCGCCCTGAGCCAACCCGCGCGCAGCGTCTACTGGGTGGACAGCCCCGCCACCTGGAGCCAAAGCCTGGGCACCCCAGAGGCCCCGGTGCTGCTGGTGTTTTCAGGCCAAGCCTGTGCCCATCGCTGCCCGTCCCTCGCCCCGGGTGTGCACGTGGTGGGCACAGTGGTTCTGCAAACCCAATGCCAGGACGACAAAGCCAGGGCCTGGAACGCGGGACACATTCAAGGGCAGCTGGTGGTGGAATCGGGCTTGCCCGAGCTGCAAAGCGGCAGCCACATCGAGGCCCGCGAACTGACCGCAAGCCCTCACCGTCTGCCCTGGCCCCCGGGCATCGACCCGCGTCAGGTACAGCGCGTGCCTGGCAGCTGGCGCGAGGGGGGGCCATGAAAATCCGGGCCTCCAAACGAAGCGTGCTTGGCCAGCCACCCCACGCCAACCCAGCGCGCAAGGCCCAAGGCATGGCACTGATCGAGGCCCTGGTGGCCTCTTTGGTGCTGGCCGTGGGTCTGACCGCTGCCACGCGCCTGACCCTGCACACCTTGTACATCGCCAGCGACACCCGACAACTCACCGTGGGCCTCGCGCTGGCCCTGGATGCCATGGACTGCCACCAGTCCGACCGCGCAGGCTGCCCCCTGCAGACATCCACCACAGTGCAGGGCACAACCTACAGCCTGCAAAGCCAGTTGCAAACGCGCCCCGGCTTGGCCTTGGAGGATCTGCAGGTGCGCGTTCAGTGGCCCACCATGGGGCCCGCTTTGGGCGCAGCGGGTGTCAGTTTGGGTGGAGGGTCCGGAGGGGGATCGCCCGGGCAGACTCAGCCGCGCGTGGGCGAACTCGTCCTGCACGGCAGCCGCGATGCGGTGCCCGCTTGGCTTGGCGTATCCTTGCCATGATTTGTTGCACCCGACCATCGACGTGACCCTCTCGAACCCGACACCCCAAGCCATGAACCTGGCCCTGAACCTGGCCCACCAGGCCCTGTGGCTGACCTCACCCAACCCGCGTGTGGGCTGCGTCATCACCGACGCCGACGGCAACGTGCTGGGCCAGGGCCACACGCAACGCGCAGGCGGACCGCATGCCGAAATCATGGCGCTGCGCGACGCCGCTGCACGCGGGCACAGCGTCCAAGGGGCCACGGCCTGGGTCACGCTGGAGCCCTGCGCCCACCAGGGCCGCACCGGACCTTGCTGCGATGCGCTGGCGGCAGCTGGCATTGGGCGCGTGGTCGCGGCGCTGACCGATCCCAACCCCCAAGTGGCGGGCCAGGGCATGGCGCGGCTGGCGGCTGCGGGTGTGCAGACCCACATCTTGGATGCGCAGGATGACACCGCCGTTCAGGCCCGTGAATTGAACATCGGCTTTTTCAGCCGCATGGAACGGGGCCTGCCCTGGGTGCGCATGAAGGTGGCCGCCTCTTTGGACGGCCAAACCGCCCTGCAAAACGGCAAAAGCCAGTGGATCACTGGCCCCGAAGCCCGTGCCGACGGCCATGCCTGGCGCGCCCGCGCCTGCGCCATCCTGACCGGCATCGGCACCGTCCTAGAAGACGACCCTCAACTGAACGTGCGCGGCGTGGACACCCCACGCCAGCCGCACTTGGTGGTGGTGGACAGCCGCCTGGACATGCCCCTGAACGCCAAGCTGCTGAACACGCAAGGAACGGGCGATCAGGCGCGGCAAATCTGGGTTTACACCGCCACCACAGAAAACTTGGACAAACGCGCCGCGCTGACGAAACGCGGCGTGACCGTGATCGACATGCCCGGCCCCGGTGGCAAGGTCGATCTGGCGGCGATGCTGCGCGACCTGGCCCGCCGCGAGATCAACGAGATGCATGTCGAGGCCGGGCACAAGCTCAACGGCTCGTTCATCCGCGAAGGGCTGGTAGACGAATTTCTGGTTTACCTGGCCCCACAGCTGCTGGGCCCAGGCCAGGGCCTGGCCAATTTGCCTGCGCTCACCGAGTTGCGTGGTGCGGTCCAACTGGCCTTTCATGCGGTGGACCGCATCGGACCCGATTTGCGCCTGTTGCTGCGCCGGGCTTGAGGCTCACTCCCACAAAAGCACTCGCACTGTGGCTAGGCGTGGATTTTGTGGGAGGCTGCCCCTGCGGCCGAATCTCCGTTCCGCATTCGGCTTGGGGAGCCGAAACTCAAAAGTTCAGCGTCTTCACACCCGTTGATGTGCCCAGCAAACACACCTGCGCTTTTTGCAGAGCGAAGACGCCCACGGTGACCACGCCAGGCCACTGGCTGACTTCGGTTTCAAACGCCACCGGGTCGGTGATCGTCAAACCCTTCACATCGACGATCTGCTGGCCGTTGTCGGTCACGAGCGGCTGGCCGTCTTTCAAGCGAACCACCGCGCTGCCGCCCATGGCCACAAACTGGCGCATCACGCGTGCCGTGGCCATGGGGATCACTTCAACGGGCAATGGGAACGCACCCAAGGCATCCACCAGCTTGCTTTCGTCGGCGATGCAGACAAACTGCTTGGACTGGGCCGCCACGATTTTTTCGCGGGTCAGGGCCGCACCGCCGCCCTTGACCATGTGGCCCTGGTGGTCGATTTCGTCCGCGCCGTCGATGTAGACCGACAAGCTCTCGACCTCGTTGCTGTCAAACACCGGAATACCCAGGGCCTTCAGACGCACGGTGGAAGCCTCGGAGCTGGACACCGCGCCTTTGATCTGGTCTTTCATCGTGGCCAAGGCGTCGATGAATTTGTTCACCGTGGAGCCGGTGCCCACGCCAACGATTTCGCCGGGAACAACGTATTTCAGGGCGGCTTGGCCCACCAGGGCTTTGAGTTCGTCTTGGGTCATGGGGTTGGGTGTGGGTAAAAAATAGAAGTACGCCGGGGTTTGAGACAATCAGGTCAATTGTTGTCAACGCCTTTGCTGCACGGAATTATCCAATGTCCCTGATCCCCTACGCCTTCGCCCGCCCCTTTTTGTTCAAGATGGACCCCGAGGCGGCCCACGACCTGACCATCGAAGGCCTGGCCCGTACCCAAAACACCCCTCTCGACTGCGCTTACCGCCAGCCCTTTGTGGCGCAACCCATCACACTGGCAGGTCTGCATTTCCCAAACCGCGTCGGCATGGCCGCAGGTCTGGACAAAAACGCCCGCTGCATCGACGGCCTGGGTGCCATGGGTTTTGGCTTTGTCGAAGTCGGCACCGTCACGCCCAAGGCGCAAGCTGGCAACCCCAAACCACGCATGTTCCGCCTGCCCGAGGCCAATGCGCTGATCAACCGCTTGGGTTTCAACAACGACGGGCTAGACGCCTTCATCGCCAACGTCAAGCGCTCCAAGTTTCGCCAGCAAGGTCGCCTGCTGGGCCTGAACATCGGCAAGAACGCCGCCACACCGATTGAAAACGCTACGGACGATTATTTGATCGCCTTGGCAGGTGTGTACCCGCATGCCGACTACGTGACGGTGAACATCTCCAGCCCCAACACCAAGAACCTGCGCGCCCTGCAAAGTGACGAGGCGCTCGACGGCCTGCTGGGCGCCTTGGTGGCGCGGCGCGAAGAACTGGCCTCAGAACACGGCCGCCGCGTGCCCATGTTCCTGAAAATCGCCCCCGATCTGGACGAGACCCAAGTGGGCGTGATCGCCGCCACCTTGCAAAAGCACGGCATGGACGGCGTGATCGCCACCAACACCACCCTGGCCCGTGACGCCGTGAGCGGCCTGCCCCATGCCGAAGAAATGGGGGGCCTGTCTGGCGCTCCTGTGCTGGCTGGCAGCAACCGGGTGATCCGTCAATTGCGCGCCGCATTGGGCAAAGACTTCCCCATCATCGGCGTGGGCGGCATCCTTAGCGGACACGACGCGATTTCAAAAATCGAAGCCGGCGCTGACGTGGTTCAGATTTACACAGGCCTCATCTACAAAGGCCCGGCGCTGGTGACCGAGGTGGCGAGTGCGCTGCAGCAGATGAAACGCTGATCACTGAAGCCTGAACGCTCAATCCTTGAAATACACCAGCTGGTGCGTGCTCGCCAGCAACTGCCCATCTGGGCTCCACAGCTCGCCGGTCTGGTCAAAGTAGCCGTGGCGGTAGTTGAGCGCCTTGGCCACGCCCAGCACATGGCGCGTGCCGACTTGCGCCAGCAAGGCGCTGTCGGCGTGGAAATAGGTGGTGAGGGACACCGTGCCGATCATGGCCCGGCGGCGGCGACGGATGTAGATGCGCGGGAAAAAGCTGTCGCTCAAGGCGGCCAAAGAGGCGAAGTCCAGCACCCGCTCGGGCTCGTCGCGCATCCACAAGGTCGAGCGCGAATGGGCTTGTTCTTGCTCATCGAAGGCAGCGGGGAATGCGCCTTCGACAAAACGCATGTCGTAACGCTGTGGCCAGACGGGCATGCCTTTAACGGGCATGCGGGGAACAGCATCGGGTGCGGGCATGTTGGCGGGCATGACGGCCTCCACGTCTGACCAGGTTTCGCGCCGCACGGCAAACACGGCTGTGGCGGTGGCCACTACGCCTTCCATCTGATGGGCTTCGATGATCCAGTGCTGGGTCGATCGGTTGGTGCGCACAGGTCGGGCCACAAAACGGATCGCACCATCCGCGACCGGGGCCGCAAAGTTGACTGTCAATGCCACAGGTTCACCGAGGCGCTCGGGGTGCAGCATGGCCGACTGCAGCAACTGCGCAGAAGTGGTGCCGCCGAACGGCCCGATCATGTTGGCGTAGGCCGGGTGGGTCGCGCCCGTGAATTCGTGGGGCGTATCCGCAAGTGCTGATGCGCGCAGGTCAATGGCTTCGTCGAAAGGATGCATGCGGGTCATGATAGGTTCGCTTGGTCACCCTGCGTTGTCTCTCAAGCGATAAAAAACACAGAAATGCTCATCAGGAATTCCTTGGGAATGTCCAAGTGCCCTGGTTGAGGCATCTCGCCCGCCTGCGGATTCGGCGGCAATAGGCGACAAAGCGGCTCGCTCGGCGCTGCAGCCAACTCACCCAGAATGGCCCAACGCCTCGCCACCTGCCCACCCTGGATGGCAGGTGATGGATCAACAACAACAGCGCGGTGTAGAGCATCAGTTTGCCGATGAACACCATCGCGCAGATCGACTCGGGTGACACCCCACTCAAGGCGAACAGCGCAATGGCCGAACGCGGAGAGTCTGGGAAGACCGAAAAAAACACCATGCTGACCGGTCCCCAGTCCCTCATGGCGGCCAGTAGTTCAGGCCCTTGTGACCCCATCAGCTTTTGGCTCAACGATTCGGCAGACTCGGTCAGCGTCCCCATGCCCAAGGCCAATAAAAAAGCACTCAATGCAGAAGCCAATGCAAAGACCACCACAGTGACTTTGCCTTTTTGCGGCTGAAGAACACACAAGGCCAGCACAAACATTTCTGCGGGCAACATGGGCAAAAACCCATCCAAAACAGACAATACTGCCAGCAAAAAGATGGTTTTGGGCTCTGAGCCGTGGCGCAAAAGCGAGGTTTCTACCCGTTGAAACAAACGCTGAAAGAATGAAGGCGAAGCGTGCATGAAGGGCTAGCGGTGGGTAACGATGGCATTAGGCCAACCGAGCACAGACCTCGTCCGCCATCGCCAGCGAGCTGGTCAAGCCCGGTGACTCGATGCCCAGCAGGTTCACCAGACCGGGCACGCCGTGCTCGGCCGGGCCCTGGATCATGAAGTCGGCTGCCGCTTCGTGCGGGGCGTTGATCTTGGGGCGCATGCCCGCATAACCCGCCTGCAAAGCGCCGTCGGCCAAACCCGGCCAATATTTGCGCACCTCGGCATAAAAGGCATCGCCCCGGCGCGGGCCCACTTGCAAGTCCGTGGGGTCCTCGACCCATTGCACGTCAGGCCCGAACTTGGCTTGCCCGCCCAGGTCGAGCGTGAGGTGCACGCCCAAACCGGCTTTTTCGGGCACGGGGTAGATCAGGCGCGAAAACGGGGCTTTGCCCGCCAACGTGAAGTAGTTGCCTTTGGCGTAATGGGCTTGGGGCAACAGACTTTGATCCAGCCCATCCATGCGCCGTGCGATCGCCACAGCGCTCAGCCCAGCGGCGTTGACCAACACCTTGCACGCCAGCTCGGTGCCGTCTTGTGTGGTCACACGAATCGGATGTGTGGCGGTGCCCTGCCGCACGCCAATGTGCTGCACAGGCGAGACCAACGCCAGCAAACCGCCTGCGTTTTCCATGTCGCCTTGCAAGGCGAGCATATAGCCATGACTGTCAATCACCCCGGTGCTGGGCGAGAGCAGCGCCGCTTCACAAGCCAGTGCAGGCTCCAGCGCCTGGGCCTGAGCGGCCGTGAGTTTTTGCAAATCGTGCACACCGTTGGCAGCGGCCTTGGCCATGATGCCGTCCAGCGCCAGCAATTGCTCAGGCGTCGTGGCCACGATCAGCTTGCCCAGCTGCCGGTGCGCCACACCGCGCTCGGCGCAATAGGCGTAGAGCATTTGCTTGCCTTGCACACACAGCCGCGCCTTGAGCGAACCCGCGGGGTAATAAATGCCCGCGTGGATGACCTCGCTGTTGCGCGAGCTGGTGCCGGTGCCAATGGCGTTTTCCGATTCGAGCACCAGCACCTCGCGGCCTGACAGCGCCAGCGCCCGACCCACAGCCAGGCCGACCACGCCGGCCCCGATCACAACAGCATCAACTTGTTCCATGGCCAGCATTGTGGCTCAGGCTGCGCTATTTTGTGGGAGCGGTGTCCTCACCGCGATAGGGCTTTAGCAGACCACTGGCCCTCGACTGGAGGTGGCATTCACAACCAGTGCAGGCCCCACAGGCTGACACCCGCAAGACAGACACCTGAGGCGCACACGGGCAGACTGACAAACATCTAACAAGGAGAGTTTTTTCATGTCGCTGTTCAACCTCAAAGGCAAAGTCGCTGTGGTGACTGGTTCTAGCCGGGGCATCGGCCGGTCGATTGCGCACCAGCTGGCCATCGCCGGGGCCAAGGTGGTGGTGTCCAGCCGCAAGCTTGACGCCTGCGAAGTGGTGGTCAAAGAGATCCAGGCCGCAGGCGGCGAAGCCATGGCCATTGCGGCCAGCATCTCTAGCAAAGAGCAGCTGCAAAACCTGATCGCGCAGACCCGCCAAACTTGGGGGGTGATCGACATTTTGGTGTGCAATGCAGCCACCAACCCTTATTACGGTCCGGCCACGGGCATGAGCGACGAGGTGTTTGACAAGGTGATGCGCAACAACGTGCTGTCGAATGCCTGGTTGTGCAACTTGGTCTACCCCGACATGAAGGCCCAAAAAGACGGGGCCATCGTGATCGTGTCGTCTATTGGTGGGCTGCACGGCTCCTCGGTCATCGGTGCCTACAACCTGTCCAAGGCGGCCGACATGCAGTTGGCGCGCAATCTGGCGGTGGAATGGGGCCCAGACAACATCCGCGTCAACTGTATCGCCCCGGGCTTGATCAAGACCGACTTTGCCAAGGCGCTTCACGAAGACCCGGTGCTGAGCGCCAAGTACAACAGCCAAGCGCCTTTGCGGCGCATGGGTGAGGCCGATGACATTGGCGGCATCGCGGTGTTTTTGGCGAGCCCAGCGGCCAATTATGTGACCGGCCAGACGGTGGTGGCCGATGGCGGGATGATGATTCGCTGACTTGCTGGTTTGCTGGTTTGTGCGAGGTCCGCTGAGAACGGTGTGGGGCCGGGCGCCGCATGCTGGGGTACCAGAAATCGGCGCCCGGCCCCACCCCGTTCTCAGCTCCGTGGTTGATCGCAGGATTGTCAAAGAGCATTTCGAAAGCGGCGATTTGTCAAAGTGCCCCGCTCACCTTCGGCCCCTCAAAGCACAAAGCCCGCATCAGCGGGCTTTGTGACTTGAAGCTTGGCTCGATCAGCCGAAGTTCTTCTCAGCGAAAGACCAGTTCACTAGGTTATTGAGGAAAGTCTCAACGAACTTGGGACGCATGTTGCGGTAGTCGATGTAATAAGCGTGTTCCCACACGTCCACAGTCAACAAGGCGGTGTCGCCAGTGGTCAGGGGGGTGCCAGCAGCGCCCATGTTGACGATGTCCACCGAGCCGTCGGCTTTCTTGACCAGCCATGTCCAGCCAGAGCCGAAGTTGCCCACGGCGCTCTTGACGAAGGCTTCTTTGAAAGCGGCGTAGCTGCCGAACTTGGCGTTGATGGCTGTGGCCAAAGCGCCTGTGGGCTCGCCACCACCGTTGGGCTTCATGCAGTTCCAGAAGAAGGTGTGGTTCCAGATCTGGGCCGAGTTGTTGTACACGCCGCCGCTGGATTTTTTGATGATCTCTTCGAGGCTCATGCTCTCGAATTCAGTGCCTTTTTGCAGGTTGTTCAAGTTCACGACGTAAGCGTTGTGGTGCTTGCCGTGGTGAAACTCCAGGGTTTCCTGGCTGTAATGAGGAGCCAAAGCGTCGATAGCGTAAGGCAGTGCGGGCAAAGTGTGTTCCATGAGGGGTCCTTTTGTCGTTGCAGGTTGAAAAAATGGTTGACGTATTTTAGGGGAGCGCGATGCCCCTTACCGTATTCAGGGTCACTGCCGTGTTCGCGGTGCGTTCGGACAGGGTGGGGCCGGGGCTCCTCATGCTGGGGTACCAGAAATCGTCGCCCCGGCCCCACCCCGCCCGAACGCGCTGGCGTCTCAGACTTTCACGACCAAAGGCACCTGGCCATCGGACAAAGTGGCCTGAACGTTCTGACCGGGTTGAAACTGGTCGGCATGGGTCAGGGCCTGGCCCTGGTCGTCACTCAGCCAGGCATAACCACGCTCCAACACCCGGTGCGGGTCCACCGATGACAAGCGCAAAGCGGCACGTTCCAGTCGCTGCACGCGTTGCGGCACCTGCTGAGCCCGGTTGAAACCCAAACGGTCATGGAGGCGCTCCAATTTGTGGCCGCTGTCCCTCAAATCGCTTTGCGTACCGGCTTGTAAACGGTGCGCCAGTTGATCGAGCCACTGGCGGTGCTGGCCCAGCAAGGCCTGGGGGCGGCTCAAGCGGCTGGCGATAGCGCTCAGGCGTTGAGCTTGCCGATCTTGCTGGCGAGCCAGCCCTACACCCAACCGAGCTGCCACGCTGTCCAAACGCTGTGCCTGCCGATCTTGCTGACGAATCAAGCCCCGACTCAGGCGGTGCTCAAACACACTCAAAGCTTCCAAACCCACACCTCGGTCGGTCGCAGCCATCTCAGCGGCAGCCGTGGGCGTCGGGGCTCGCACGTCGGCCACAAAGTCGGCAATGGTGAAGTCGGTCTCGTGGCCCACACCGCAAATCAGCGGCACCGGACTTTGGGCGATCAAGCGAGCCAGATTTTCATCGTTGAACGACCACAGGTCTTCCATCGAGCCGCCACCGCGCACCAGCAAAATCACATCCACGGGCGGGCACAGCGGGTTGTCTTCGGCCGTTAGGGCGTACATGTTTTGCAAGGCCTGCGCCAGCGTGGCGGCAGCCCCTGCCCCCTGTACCAAGGCTGGGGCCATCAAAACCGGAATGTGTGGCACGCGCCTCTGCAAAGCGGTCACCACGTCGTGCCAAGCGGCAGCACCCAAAGACGTCACCACCCCAATGGCGCGCGGTTGCGCGGGCAATTCGCGCTTGAGTGCCGGATCAAACAGCCCCTCAGCTTCAAGCTTGGCCTTCAGACGCAAAAACTGCTCAAAAAGCGCGCCCTGCCCTGCGCGTTCCATGGATTCGACGATCAGCTGCAAATCACCCCGGGCTTCGTAAACACCCAAGCGACCCCGAACCTCGACCAATTCGCCATCGCGCGGGACGAAGTCCATCAAACTGGCGGCACGCCGAAACATGGCGCAACGAATCTGGCCCGTCTCGTCCTTGATGGAAAAATAACAATGTCCACTGGCGGCACGCGAAAACCCCGAAACCTCACCGCGCACGCTCACCGGGTTGAACTGGGCATCCAGGCTATCGGCCACCGCGCGGCACAGCGCTGACACCGTCCAGGCTCGGGTTTTTTTCATCTCTGAAGAAATCATGACCTCGATTCTCCTACAGCCGAAAGGCGCCTCGCCACCAGCACGGTCAGCCAGTCTTCCACAGACCGCGACAAGGTCTTCGGCCAAGAAACAAGACCCACTTCATTTCTCGGCAAAAACACAAGCCCTTGATTTAATTAATTATTTTTACCTTTATTTTGCATATATATCAATATATATCAAACTTAACAATTCAAAAAAATTCAAGCAGATCGAAACTTATTCACAAAGTTATCCACAACCCAAACAACCCATTGAATGCGTGCTGGCCATGTTCTGAGCACGGGCCAGCAACGCAAGTCATCGTCCATAATCACGTGCTTTTGGCACTTTGTCTCCACAAGAAGGAACTGTTTTGTTATCCATCATTCAAGCCGCTGGATGGCCCATCTGGCCGCTGATCTTGTGCTCCATTTTGGCTTTGGCCTTGATCCTCGAGCGGCTGTTCCAGTTGCGCGAGCACAAAGTCATACCCCCACAAACCTTGGAACAGGCTTTTGAGATCACCCGACGTGGTTTTGCGCCCGAAGAATCCATCTTGCTGCT
The DNA here is from genome assembly GCA_945897795.1 of Limnohabitans sp. Rim8. Taxonomy (GTDB): domain Bacteria; phylum Pseudomonadota; class Gammaproteobacteria; order Burkholderiales; family Burkholderiaceae_C; genus Limnohabitans_A. The sequence goes on from CAMDFT010000018.1 coordinate 17,005, forward strand.
TGAGAAAAATGGGGTCTTAGGTCCCGTTCTGGCCAGTGGCCTGCGATGTCTGCAAAAAAATCCCGCCGCCTCGGATGAGGACCTCCGAGCGCACATGGAAATGGCTGGCCGCTTGGCGGGTCAACAACTGGAGCGCTATCTGACGGCCCTGGGCACCATCGCTTCAGCTGCCCCCTTGCTGGGCTTGCTCGGGACCGTCATTGGAATGATCGATATTTTCGCGGCCCAGACGGCCGGCAGCAGTCAACCGGCCCAACTGGCCTACGGCATCTCCGTGGCCTTGTACAACACCGCATTTGGATTGATCGTGGCCATTCCAGCGCTGATGTTCTGGCGCTACTTCAGAACACGGGTGGACAATATGCTGCTGTCGATGGAGGTGGCCAGTGAGCAATTTGCCCGCCACTTGACGCATCTGCGCCACTGAACGAGTCCGCCGTGAACTTTCGCAAACGCACCCCCTCGGCCGAACCCGAGATCAACCTCATCCCCTTCATCGATGTTTTGTTGGTGGTGCTCATCTTTTTGATGCTCACCACCACTTGGTCTCGCCTGACCGAAATCAACATGACCTTGCCCTTGGCGGATGCCCAAAAGCAAAAAGATCGGCCCCAGCAGATTGTGCTCACGGTCAGTGCGCAAGGCCAATATGCCGTGAACAAATCCCCCATCGATGGCACCTCGGTGGGCGCTTTGGCTGCCGTTTTGGGGCCATTAGCCTCCAAGGAGGCAACCTTGGTGATCAGCGCTGATGCGCAGGCCAGTCACCAATCGGTGGTCAATGCCATGGAAGCGGCTCGCCGCACGGGGCTGTCGCAAATCACCTTTGCCACCCAATCGCCCGAGCCCTCGGGCTCCTGACAGCTCATGCGCCTGACCGCCTGGCTCCACCAGCACTTGCCACATGTCTGGACTTCGCGGGGCCTGTTCGCAAGGCTGCTGCGGCCCATCGCCTGGGTGCATGCCGTCCTGCTGACCGCCCGAGGTCTGGTCTGGCGCATGGGCTGGCGGCAAGCCCATCGGCTGCCCGTGCCGGTGATTGTCGTGGGCAATGTGGTGGCCGGCGGTGCAGGCAAAACCCCACTCACCATCGCCGTGGTGAAACATTTACAACAACAGGGCTGGAAAGCAGGCGTGATTTCACGCGGCCATGGCCGCCTGTCCAATGACACCCGTGCGGTCTTGCCGGCCAGCTCGCCCACCGAGGTGGGGGATGAGCCCTTGCTGATCCAGCAAAAAACCGGTGCGCCTGTCTGGGTGGCGGCCCAGCGCGCCGAAGCTGGGCGTGCCTTGTTGCAAGCGCACCCCGAGGTCAATATTTTGGTGTGCGACGACGGCCTGCAGCACTGGGCCCTGGCGCGGGACCTGGAAATTTGCGTCATGGACGAGCGCGGCGTGGGCAATGGTTGGCTGCTGCCGGCCGGGCCTTTGCGCGAACCTTGGCCCCGGTCAGTGGACTTGCTGCTGCACACCGGCCCCAATGACTTGCCGGGCGGCTTTCAGGCGCAGCGCCACTTGGCCCCGATGGCCCACGATGCGCAAAGCCGCAGCCTGGCTTTGTCCAGCCTGATCGGTCAGCCCGTCGATGCGGTCGCCGGTCTGGCCCACCCAGAGGCATTTTTTGCCATGCTGCGCGCCTGCGGTCTGCAACTGCAGCAGACCACCGCCTTGCCCGACCATTTTGACTACGCGCAGGGCGCGCCAGCGGTCACAGACCGCCCCTTGCTGTGCACCGAAAAAGACGCTGTCAAACTCTGGCAGCACCAGCCCCGGGCCTTGGCTGTGCCCTTGGTGCTGACGCCCGAAGCCGCGTTCTGGCAGGCGCTGGACCAGCGCCTGGCCGAAAAACCCTTTCAATGAAAGCCCCCAAGCAAACAGCTTGCGGGCAACTGAAGCGCCTGCCTGGCGCGTCTTGCGCCGTTATCATTGGCCCATGGACACCAAACTGCTTGAACTGCTGGTCTGCCCGGTCACCAAAGGACCGCTGGACTTTGACCGCGAGACCCAGGAGCTGCTCTCGCGCAGCGCCCGACTGGCTTACCCCGTACGCAAGGGCATTCCCATCCTGCTCGAAAACGAAGCGCGCACCTTGAGCGACGAAGAAATCGAGAAACTGGCCACTTTGCGCCCCCCGCTCTGAAAGACCGCGCATGCGTCTGGCCCCTCCCCACCGCGACTTCAGCGTCCTGATCCCCGCGCGCATGGCGTCCAGCCGCCTGCCGAACAAACCCCTGGCCGACATCGCCGGACTGCCCATGGTGGTGCGGGTGGCCCAGCGCGCCATGCTGTCAACCGCCGCCCAAGTGGTGGTGGCTGCCGATGACGAACGCATCGTGGCCGCCTGCGCGGCCCACGGCGTGCAAGCCCTCTTGACCCGCCAAGACCATCTCAGTGGCAGCGACCGCTTGGCCGAAGCTTGCCAACTGCTGGGCCTGAGCCATGAGGCCGTGGTGGTCAACGTGCAAGGCGACGAGCCGCTGATCGAGCCCGCACTGATTGACCAGGTGGCGCAGTTGCTCATCGACCGGCCAGAAGCCAGCATGAGCACAGCCGCCCACGCCATCAGCCAGCTGGCCGACTTCTGCAACCCGAATGTGGTCAAAGTGGTCACGGACGCCCGCCAGATGGCTCTGTACTTCAGCCGCGCACCTATTCCCTGGTGGCGCGACGGGCAAAGTGCCCCTCCAAGCTCGGACCAGGGCAACACCCCCTTCACCGAACTGCCCAGCCCCCCTCCACTGCGACATGTGGGTATTTACGCCTACCGCGCCGGTTTTTTGGCGCAATTTCCCCTGCTTCCCCCTGCCCCCATTGAGCAGCTGGAGTCGTTGGAGCAGCTGCGCGCCCTGTGGCACGGGCACCGGATTGCCGTACACACCACCGAGCAGGCCCCCGGTCCTGGGATCGACACGCCAGAAGATTTGCAGCGCGTTCGCACATTGCTTGGGGCGTAAGCCTGGTTTGAGCCTCGCGTGATATTCTTACCGCAGTTGTCTGCCATACCATGGGCCCCTTCGAGGCTTGGCAGACCCACTCCATGACAAGCGATAAGGAACTTCCATGAGACTGATTCTGTTGGGCGCACCCGGCGCAGGCAAAGGCACCCAAGCCACTTTCATTTGCCAGAAATACAACATCCCCCAAATTTCGACTGGCGACATGCTGCGTGCTGCCGTCAAAGCCGGCACCCCGCTGGGCCTGCAGGCCAAGGCCATCATGGAATCTGGCGGTCTGGTCAGCGACGACCTGATCATCAACCTGGTCAAGGAACGCATCGCCCAGGCCGACTGCGCCAACGGCTTCTTATTCGACGGCTTTCCCCGCACCATTCCTCAGGCCGACGCCATGAAGGCTGCAGGCGTCAAACTCGACTTCGTGCTCGAAATCGACGTGCCCTTTGAAGCCATCATCGAACGCATGAGCGGCCGCCGCTCACACCCCGCCTCGGGCCGCACTTACCACGTCACGTTCAACCCTCCCAAAGTGGCTGGTGTGGACGATGTGACCGGCGAGCCCCTGGTGCAGCGCGCCGACGACCAGGAAGAAACCGTCAAGAAGCGTCTTCAAGTCTACAGCGACCAGACCCGCCCCTTGGTGGACTACTACGCCAACTGGGCCCAGGCCGATGCCGCCTCAGCGCCCAAGTACCGCGCCATCAGCGGCACGGGCAGCGTGGAAGACATCACCGCACGCGCCTTCACGGCCTTGGCCCAATAAGCCACCGCTCGCAGCAACAGGCTGCACGCATACAACAAAGCCCCTTTTCAGGGGCTTTGTTGTTGGTGCACGACACACCGTGGCGCCAGGCATTCCCGCTGGCTGGAGATGGCCACGCGCCTATGCACGGCTGTTCTTTCCACCTTCGGCCTGCCGTGAAAACCGCGAGTCTCGCACTCGGCTGCATTGCGTCGGCCTCGCCTGTTCATCTTGAATTTCTGGCTTTTTTTCACAGCAAGCTTGCACAACCAGTAAAACTGGTTAAAAATACAGCTACTGGATGAAAAAACAGCCCAATCCCCACCAGGAGACCGCCATGACCGACAGCCCCAAGCTCACCGCCCGCCAACAAGAAATTCTGGAACTGATCCAGAACACCATTGCCAACACCGGCGCGCCCCCTACCCGCGCCGAAATCGCCAACGTGCTGGGTTTCAAATCACCCAACGCCGCAGAAGAACACCTCAAGGCCCTGGCCAGAAAGGGCGCGATCGAATTGGTCAGCGGCACCTCGCGCGGCATTCGCCTCAAAGGCAGCTCGCGCAGCAGTTTGCGCGCACCTTCTGATTTGTTCAGCCTGAGCCTGCCCGGCCTGGGTCAGCTGTGTTTGCCTTTGGTGGGGCGCGTGGCTGCGGGCTCACCCATCCTGGCGCAAGAACACGTCGACCGAACCTACCAACTCGAAAGCAGCCTGTTTGCCCAGCAACCCGACTACCTGCTGCGCGTACGCGGCATGTCCATGCGCGATGCGGGCATCATGGACGGCGACTTGTTGGCCGTCAAATCAACCAAAGAGGTGCGCAACGGCCAGATCGTGGTGGCCCGCTTGGGCGATGAAGTCACGGTCAAACGCCTGCACAAGACCGCTACCGGCATCGAACTGCTCCCAGAAAACCCCGATTACCCGACCATCGTGGTGCACCCCGGCGAGCCCTTTGACATTGAAGGCCTGGCCGTAGGCCTGATCCGCAACAGCTTCGTCATGTGACATTTTTCAGTCGCGGCCTCAGGTGGCGGGCGCTGTTCTTCAGCCCTGAATCCGACGACTTCCTCCATCAATCCTGCCTGTGTCCAACCTCCATGCTTTTGAAAGGTTTCACATGGGAATCGCTCTGCTTGCCCTTTCAGGTCTGTTCAAGAACCTGACCTCCTTCACCACCAGCACCCCCGTGCAGGTTTTGCCCAAAAGACAGCCTGTACGCCCGCACCCCGAATGGGCCATTCGGTCCACACCTTGTGCCATGCCGTCCCAAGGCAAGACACCAGTGACCCAACGCCAACCCAGCTTGCGCGTGCTGCGCGTCCATGAAAGTGGTCAACACACAACCGGGGCCGGGCGAATGGTGATCTCCGGACGCATGGCCGACGTCTGCGCCGAACTCGATCGACTGGTGGCCATGGAAGCGCGGCACCGCCACTCCTGAAGCTGATCGCTGGCTTGTGCCCACAAGCAATCCGCAAGATCCAAGTTCGGATTGATGTGGCATCCATCGATTCACAACCGCACGCATCAAAGCACCACTCATCTGGGCCTGACTGACGAAAGTCAGTCACTTGACAAGGCACAATGTCGAGCATGAACATTGTGATCCTTGACGACTACCAAGATGTCGTGCGCAAACTCGACTGCGCAGCCAAACTCGAGAACTACCCAGCCAAGGTCTACACCAACACGGTCAAAGGCATTGGCCAGTTGTCGGTTCGGCTCAAAGACGCCGATGTGATTGTCTTGATCCGCGAACGCACCAGCCTTAACCGCGCCCTGATCGAGAAGCTTCCCCGGCTCAAAATGATCGCCCAAACCGGCCGCGTGGGCAGCCACATCGACTTGGCGGCCTGCACCGAGCGCGGCGTGGCCGTGGCCGAAGGTGTGGGCTCGCCCACTGCCCCGGCTGAACTCACCTGGGCACTGGTCATGGCGGCCACCCGAAGGTTGCCCCAGTACATCAGCAACCTCAAGCACGGTGCATGGCAGCAATCGGGCCTCAAATCCAGCTCCATGCCGGCCAACTTTGGCCTGGGCACACTGCTCAAAGGCAAAACCCTGGGCATCTGGGGCTACGGAAAAATAGGCCAACTGGTGGCCGGGTACGGAAAAGCTTTCGGCATGAGTGTGCAGATCTGGGGCAGCGACGAATCTCGCGTGCGCGCGGTCAAGGACGGGCATGCCGCTGCCACCAGTCGGGAAGCTTTTTTTCAGACCACGGATGTGCTGAGCTTGCACCTTAGGTTGAATGAAGCCACCACCGGCATTGTCACCAGCGATGACTTGGGGTTCATGAAATCCACGGCCCTGCTGGTCAACACCTCGCGTGCCGAACTGATCGAAACCAATGCCCTGATTGGCGCCCTCAACCGGGGTCGACCCGGTATGGCGGCCGTCGACGTGTTCGAGTCCGAGCCGATTTTGCAAGGCTCAGCCTTGCTGCGGCTCGAAAACTGCATCTGCACCCCCCACATTGGCTATGTCGAAAAAGACAGTTACGAACTGTATTTCGGCTCAGCTTTCGACAACGTCATCAACTTCATCAAAGGCACACCCACCAACATCGTCAATCCGGGCGCCTTGCAGGTTCGACGCTGAACCGTCTGGCCCAAGTCGCATTGACTGAGGACATAATCGGCGCTTGCCGTCCGGCCCACCTGTCCTTTCCCCCAACGATTCAACACGTTTTTTGACCCGGCCTTGCGCCTCGTATTCATACTTTCAACATGACTATCGCATTTTCCAAAGTGGCCATCATCGGCGCCGGCGCCATGGGCCGGGGCATTGCCCAAATCGCCGCGCAAGCAGGCAGCCAAGTCTGGCTGTACGACACGCAAGCCGAAGCCATTCAAAAAGCCCGCGATGCGGTGTTTCAGCAATGGGACAAGTTGCAAGAAAAAGGCAGATTGAGTGCCGAAGCCGTGGCCGGCCACAAAAGCCGCCTGCTGGGCGCTGCCAGCCTGCAAGACCTGGCCGACTGTGATCTGGTGGTCGAAGCCATCGTCGAAAGGCTCGACATCAAGAAAAGCCTGTTCACCGATCTGGAAAAAGTGCTGGCACCCAGCGCCGTGTTGGTCACCAACACCTCGTCGCTCTCGGTCACGGCCATTGCCGCCGCCTTGCAGCGGCCAGCCCAGTTTGCCGGTTACCACTTCTTCAACCCCGTGCCCCTGATGAAGGTGGTCGAGGTAATTGCAGGCCTCAAAACCGACCCTGCGGTGTGCCAACGCCTGACCGAGTTTGCTCGCCAAATGGGCCACACACCCGTTCAAGCACAAGACACGCCGGGTTTCATCGTCAACCACGCGGGTCGCGGTTATGGCACCGAAGCGCTGCGCATCGTGAGCGAAGGCATTGCCGATTTCGCCACCATCGACCGCATCCTGCGCGATCAGGTGGGCTTCAAACTCGGACCCTTTGAGCTGTTTGACCTCACGGCCCTCGATGTGTCGCACCACGTCATCGAAGCGATCTACCACCAGTACTACGAAGAGCCCCGCTACCGCCCCAACGTCATCACCGCCCAGCGCCTGGCTGGGGGCGTGGTCGGCAAAAAAGTAGGCGAAGGCTTTTACAAATACGTGGATGGCGCAGCCCAAGTGCCCGCCGAGCCAGCGGTGCCCGTGGTGGACAGCATCCCGCCCGTGTGGGTCTCGCCACGCGCAGCCCGCCGAATGGAACTGCTGCAGCTGCTCAGGGACCTGGGTGCCACCATCGAAACCGGCGCATCGCCCTCACCCGATGCCTTGACCCTCGTCGCCCCGTTGGGCTTTGACATCACCACCGTGGCCGTGGTCGAGCGCCTGGACCCAGCCCGCACCGTGGGCATCGACATGCTGTTTGAGGACGCTTCCACCAAGCGGCGCGTGCTGGCCACCAATCCGGCCACGCGCATCGACATGCGCGATGCGGCCCATGCCTTGTTTGCCAGAGACGGCAAAGCCGTCTCGGTCATCCGCGACAGCGGCGGTTTTGTCACCCAACGCGTGGTGGCGTCCATCGTCAACATCGCGTCCGACATGTGCCAGCAACGCATTTGCAGCCCGCAAGATCTGGAAACCGCCGTCACCCTGGGCCTGGCCTACCCCATGGGCCCCTTGGCCATGGGCAACCGCTTGGGACCCGACAGCATCTTGGAAGTGCTGTTCAACCTGCAAACGGTTTATGGTGACCCCCGATATCGCCCCAGCCCCTGGCTGCGCCGCCGCGGTGCGATTGGCCTGTCGCTGATGCACACCGAAGAATAATGACTTTGTGGGACAGATCTTTGGCGCTGTCCCGAACTGAATGACTTTGTGGGACAGATCTTTAGCTCTGTCCCCAACTAATTAAGAAACAAGATGACCGCCCAACTGCTCAGCACCAGCGAAGGCCGGACCCTGGTCCTGACCCTCAGCAACCCGGAATTTCGCAACGCCCTTGGCCCCGAGATGTACGCCGCAGGCGTGGAAGCCCTGAGCGTGGCCGAATCGAACCCAGATGTGCGCAGCGTGGTGATCACCGGGGCCAACAACATCTTCAGCGCAGGCGGCAATTTGCAGCGCTTGCAAAACAATCGGCAACTTCCGCCCGAACACCAAGCGCAAAGCATCGAAGGCCTGCACAACTGGATCGAAGCCATCCGCACCTTCCCCAAGCCCGTGATCGCCGTCGTGGAAGGCCCGGCGGCTGGCGCCGGTTTTTCGTTGGCGCTGGCCTGCGACATGATCGTGGCCGCGCGCAACAGCGTGTTCGTGATGGCCTACAGCTCCATTGCTTTGTCACCCGATGGTGGCGGCAGCTGGAGCCTGTCGCGCGCCGTGCCGCGCCAGTTGGCCACCGAGTTGTTGATGTGCGGCGAGCGCATCGGTGCCGAACGCCTGCAGCAACTGGGCGTGGTCAACCGCCTGGCCGATGCGGGTCAGGCATTGCAGCAAGCCCTGCAACTTTGCGAGCAACTCAACGCCCGCGCCCCCAATGCCTTGACCAGCATCAAGGATTTGCTGGCCGACGCCGATGGCAGCAGCTTGACAACGCAACTGGCCCGCGAACGCGACCACTTTGTTAAAAACCTGCACCACCCCAACGCCGGTATTGGCATTGGTGCGTTTTTGAACAAGCAAAAACCCGAATACGAATAAAGCGACTGGTCCCCCAGGCGACAAAAACCCGATCATCAGTCACTCAAAGGACAGAGCATGGACGAACCGATTCTGACAATGGAGGAAAGAGAGGCGATCAACAATGGTCGCTGGTTCTCAAGCCTTTCACCTTCACTACGACACGACATACTTCGATGCGCTTACGTCAAACGACACAAAGATGGCGACATGCTCGCGGCACGGGGCGACCCGCCCGAGCAGTGGATCGCCTGTGCCAAGGGCGCAGTGCGCGTGAGCTCCACCTCGGTGTCGGGCAAACAGATCACCTTGACCTATGTGGAGCCGGGCATCTGGTTTGGCGATGTGTCGATCTTCGACGGAGACCGGCGCACACACGACTGCTATGCACACGGCGAGACGACCACGCTCAACGTGGCCAAGGCCGACTTCAAAAAAATCCTGACGCAGCACGTCGAGTTTTACGACGCCATGCTGCGCCTGCATGCACGGCGCATTCGCCAGCTCTACGGCTTGGTGGAAGACCTCAACACCCTGCCCTTGCGAGCGCGCTTGGCCAAACAGCTCAACCACCTGCTGCGCAGCTACGGTGTGCCCAGCTTGTCGGACGCCAAGGCGATCCGCATCAGCTTGCAACTGGCGCAAGAAGAGCTGGCGCAATTGCTGGGCGCATCACGCCAACGCGTGAACCAAGAACTCAAGCAAATGGAGCGCGAGCTGATCATCCGCATCGAGCCGGGCGGCCTGGTGGTGTTGGACCGCGACGCACTGTTGTTGATCGTGAACGCGGACCACTGACGCGTTCGAATTTACCTCTCCCGTCGGCCGCTTGGTGCGACCGACCCACAGCCCGGGTCAACCCATGAGTGCATTTGATCATTTCGTGGGGACCCGGCCTGTCACGGGCACCCATGCCTTCGACATCCCCGCCTTGGAAAGCTGGCTCAGCGCCAGACTTCCCGGATTTGCGGGCCCCTTGAGCGTTGAAATGTTCAAAGGCGGACAGTCCAACCCCACCTACAAACTCATCACGCCCACTTGCCAATACGTGATGCGTGCCAAGCCCGGCCCAGTGGCCAAGCTGCTGCCTTCAGCCCACGCCATCGAGCGCGAGTTCGCGGTCATGAAAGGCCTGCACGGCACCGACGTGCCCGTGGCCCAAATGCATGTGCTGTGCGACGACGAAGCGGTGATTGGCCGCGCGTTTTACGTCATGGAGTTTGTGCAAGGCCGCGTGCTGTGGGACCAATCCTTGCCTAGCATGACACCTGCAGAGCGCGGCGCAATTTACGACGAAATGAACCGCGTGCTGGCCGCGCTGCACAAGGTCGATGTGGCCAAACAAGGCCTGTCCAGCTATGGCAAACCCGGCAACTACATTGAGCGCCAAATCGGCCGCTGGAGCAAGCAATACGCCGCCTCCATCACCCAGCCTATTCCCGAGATGGACCAGCTGATCGAATGGCTGCCGAAAAACATTCCGGACAGCGCCAAAGACGAATCGATGGTCGGCGTTGTGCATGGCGACTACCGGCTGGACAACCTGATGTTTCACCCCACCGAAGCCCGCGTGCTGGCCGTGCTCGACTGGGAACTGTCCACACTGGGCCACCCGCTGGCCGACTTCAGCTACCACTGCATGGCCTGGCACATCAGCCCCGGCACCTTCCGGGGCATTGGTGGGCTTGATCTCGCCAGCCTGGGCATCCCATCAGAGGCCGATTACATCCGCCGCTATTGCGAGCGCACCGGGTTCACCACACCAGAGGTTTTGGCCAAAGACTGGAACTTTTACCTCGCCTACAACATGTTCCGCATCGCGGCCATCTTGCAAGGCATTGCCAAACGCGTCGAAGACGGCACTGCCTCCAGCGACCAGGCCAAAACATCGGGCGCTGGCGCCAAGCCCATGGCCGAACTGGCCTGGCGTTTTGCCTGCCAAGCCTGAGCTTTTTTTAACACCGAATCACCAACCCACAGGAGATAGACCATGGATTTTGAATACACCCCCAAGGTCAAGGACATGCAGGCCCGCTTGTTGGCCTTCATGGACGAGCACATTTACCCGAATGAAGCACGGTTCTTCGAAGAGATCGCCGAAAACCGCGCCAAAGGCAACGCCTGGGTGCCCACCAAAATTGTCGAAGAACTCAAACCCAAAGCGCTGGCCGCCGGTTTGTGGAACCTGTTTTTGCCCAAGTCCACTCGCGCCCCGCAAGGCCTGTCCAACCTCGAATACGCCCCCCTGTGCGAGATCATGGGTCGCGTGCCCTTTGCAGCTGAAATCTTCAACTGCTCGGCACCCGACACCGGCAACATGGAAACGCTGGAGCGCTATGCCAGCGAAAGCCTCAAAGACGAATGGCTCGAGCCCTTGCTGCGCGGCGAAATCCGCTCGGCCTTCTTGATGACCGAGCCCGATGTGGCCTCGTCCGACGCGACCAACATCGAATGCGAAATCCGCCGCGACGGCAACGATTACGTGATCAATGGCCGCAAGTGGTGGTCTTCCGGCGCGGGCGACCCACGCTGCACGATCTACATCGTCATGGGCAAGACCAACCCCGATGCAGGCCGTCATCAGCAGCAGTCCATGATTGTGGTGCCCGCCAACTCGCCCGGCATCACCGTGGTGCGCGCCCTGTCGGTGTTTGGCTACGACGATGCCCCGCACGGCCACATGGAAGTGCTGCTCAAAGACGTGCGCGTGCCAGCCGAGAACATTTTGTTGGGCGAAGGCCGTGGCTTTGAAATCGCACAAGGCCGCTTGGGCCCTGGCCGCATTCACCACTGCATGCGCACCATCGGCATTGCCGAGCGCGCCCTAGAGCTGATGTGCAAACGCCTGAACGAGCGCGTGGCCTTTGGCCGCGAAGTGGCCCGCCAGACCGTGTGGCAAGAACGCATCGCCGAATCGCGCTGCATGATCGAGCAAGCGCGCTTGCTGACCCTCAAAGCTGCCCACATGATGGACACCGTGGGCAACAAAGTCGCCAAAGCAGAAATCGCCATGATCAAGATCGTGGCCCCCAACATGGCCTGCCAGATCATCGACTGGGCGATTCAGGCCCACGGTGGCGGCGGTGTGTCGCAAGACTTCCCGCTGGCCTATGCCTACGCCCACCAGCGCACCCTGCGCCTGGCCGATGGTCCTGACGAAGTGCACCGCAACTCGCTGGCCAAACTGGAGCTGGCCAAGCAACTGGCTTTGCCCGGTGATTTGGGCATGCCCATCACCCGGGGCAGCTGATTGCGCCATCCCAAATCAGCAGCGTCTTTGACGACGCTGCCGAGTTCCATTTGGGGACCGGTGAGCAACTGGTTTGTCAGGACGACGGTCTGTTGATGGTGACCTGAGAAGCAGCTGTCGGGCCTGAAGGCACCGACCTACAAAATGCACAAGAGTGCGCTCAGTGCACCGAACCTGCAGGCAAATCGGGTGGCAAGCCGGTAAACAAGGCGGCTGCGTCCACCGGGTCAAATCGGTATTGCGCACCGCAAAAATCGCAGCCCACTTCCACCTGGCCCTGCTCGGCGATGATGCCTTCGACCTCTTCGCTGCCCAAGCTGCGGATCATGCGGCCCACGCGTTCGCGGTTGCAGCGGCAAGCAAAGCGCGGACCTGTCTCGCCGATGAAGGGCTCAAAACGCGCCAGCGGCTCCTCCCAATACAAGCGGTGCAGGATGGTTTCAGCGTCCAGCCCCAGCAGCTCTTCGCGCTTGAGGCTCTTGGTCAAAATCGAAATGCGGCTGAAGTCTTCGCTCTGACCCAACACCGATTCGCGCAGGAGTGAATCGGTTTGACCGGCCAAATTGCCCTCGCCCTCAATGGGCAAACGCTGAATCAGCAGGCCCGCCGCCACCTTGTCATCGGCCGCCAGCACCAGTACGGTGTCCAGTTGCTCGGACTGCAGCATGTAGTGCTCCAGCACCTCGCTGATGTTCTCCAGTTTTTCGCCCCGGTCACCAAACAGCGGCACCACGCCCTGGTAAGGCTGCTGACCCGGCAAGCGGTCTTGCGGGTCGAGCGTGATGGCACAGCGCCCCTCGTTGTTCACGTTGACCATCTGGCTCAGGGTGGCACTGTCGGCGACCTCGCCGACCTGGGTGCAGGTGGCGCGCAAGCTCAGGTCGGGTTGCACCTCGACCACGCCCAATTTCACGGGGCCGTCACCAAAAATCTGCAGCACCAAAGCGCCGTTGAACTTGATGTTGCCCTGCATCAACACGCCCGCCGCCGCCATCTCGCCCAGCAACTGGCGCACGGGCGCGGGATAAGCGCCGGTCTCGGAGTTGGCAGCGCGACGCGCCAAGATATCTTGCCAAGCGTCGGTCAGGCGCACCAGCATGCCGCGCACCGGCAGGCCTTCGAAAATGAATTTATGGAGTTCGGACAAAGTTCAATCAACAGCCCCGTGGGGCCGATCCTCAAAAGTTAAAAAGCGTTCGGTCAGGCCAACAAGATGATCGAAAACATCAGCTGATTTTTTTCAGACCCGCCTTGAATCGGCGGGCGTTTTCTACATAGTGGCGAGCGCTTTGGCGCAAGCCCTCGATCTGCTCGGGGCTGAGCTCACGCACCACTTTGGCGGGCGTGCCCATGATCATGGAGCCATCGGGGAACTCTTTGCCCTCGGTCACCAGCGAACCGGCCCCCACCAGACAGTTCTTGCCGATTTTGGCGCCATTGAGCACCACCGCGCCAATGCCAATCAGCGACTCGTCGCCAATCGTGCAACCGTGCAGCATGACCATGTGGCCCACCGTGACGTGCTTGCCCACCTTGATCGGTTTGCCGTGGTCGGCGTGCATCACGCTGCCGTCCTGGATGTTGCTGCCCTCGCCAATCTCGATGGTCTCGGTATCGCCACGCACCGTCACGCCAAACCAGATGCTGGCGTCCGCTGCGATCTTGACCGCGCCCATGACCTGTGCGTTGTCGGCCACCCAGGCGCTGTCGGCCACGTTGGGGGTTTGATCATCCAGTTGGTAAATGGCCATGGCGGTCTCCTGTCGGTTGGGTTTTCATGAAAACCTACAATTGTAGGGATGCCCACCACCTGCCGTGGGCGCTGCCAGCGATCACCATGCACACCCTGCGCACCGCCGCCCTGCTCCCTTGGGCGCAAACCGACCCGAACCTGAAGGCCCTGGCCACTTTGGCACTGGACCTGAACCTGCCCGTGGGCGCGCACGACAGCCTGAGCGCCCCCACTGCTTGCCCCGGCCGCGCCGCGCGCCCACTGTTGGTGCCGCACACGCAACTCAAAGCCAAATCCATGGCCACGCTCGAGGGTCGGGCCATGCTGGTGCACTCGATCGCCCACATCGAGCTCAACGCCATCGACTTGGCCTTGGATGTGGTCTGGCGCTTTGCGGGCATGCCCGAGGCTTTTTACACCGACTGGGTGCGCATCGCCCAAGAGGAAGCGAAGCACTTCACCCTGCTGCGCCAGCATTTGGTCAGCTTGGGTTTTGACTACGGCGATTTTCCGGCCCACAACACCTTGTGGGACATGGCCGAGCGCACCCAGGGCGACATCCTCGCGCGCATCGGCATCGTGCCGCGCACCATGGAGGCGCGGGGCCTCGACGCTTCACCGGGTGTCAAAAACAAACTCGTCAGCGTGGGGGACCACCGGGCGGGCGAGATTTTGGACATCATCCTGGAAGACGAAATCGGCCATGTGGCCGCAGGCAACCGCTGGTACCGCTACCTGTGCGAAGAGCGCGGCCTGGACCCGGTCAGCACCTATGCCGACTTGATCGCGGAATACGACGCGCCCAAATTGCGCCCACCGTTCAACATGGCGGCGCGTCGGTTGGCAGGTTTTGAAGAAGCGGAATTGACAGCCTTGAACTAGCCCCGCGGGTGGTGCTGTGCATGCAGCGTCTTAAGCCGTTCCCGCGCCACATGCGTGTAGATGGTGGTGGTGGAAATGTCGGCGTGGCCCAGCAGCATCTGCACGGCGCGCAAGTCGGCCCCATGGTTGAGCAAATGCGTGGCAAAGGCGTGGCGCAGCGTGTGGGGTGACAGCGGCGCGGTGATGCCCGCATCGATCGCGTAGCGCTTGACCAAGCTCCAGAACATGACGCGCGACATGGCTGTGCCCGGTGTGGTGCCGCTGGTGGTGACAAACAGATCTTGCGTTTGTCGCTGGCCCAACATGGCCGGTCTGGCCTGGCCCATATAGCGCTGCAACCATTCACGCGCCTCTTCGCCAAAAGGCACCAGGCGTTCTTTGCTGCCCTTGCCCATGATACGCAGCACCCCCTCATTGAGCGAGACATGCAGGGTTTTGAGGCTCACCAACTCGCTGACACGCAAACCACTGGCGTACATCATCTCCAGCATGGCGCGGTCACGCAGGCCCAACGGAGTGGTGATATCGGGCGCAGACAACAACGCATCGACCTGCGCCTCGCCCAAAGTTTTGGGCACGCGCAAGGCCTGTTTGGCGGCCAGCATGCGCAAGGTGGGGTCGGATTGAACCAGTTGTTCGCGCAGCGCCCACCTGAAAAACCGTTTGAACACCGTGAGCCTGCGGTTGGCCGATGTGGCCTTGGTCTGGCCATGGCGCTCGGCAAAGTAAGCCTGCAGGTGGTGCTCTTGGGTCGCCTCCAGCGCCAGCCTGTGGGTTAAAAACAGCCAGGTGGCGTAGAGCGACAAATCCAGACGGTAAGCCGCCAAGGTGTTGGCAGCCAGTCCGTCCTCCAGCCAGAGGGCCTCGGCAAAGCGGTCGATGGCGTTCTGGCTGGCCTCGTGCATGGACTGAAATCAGTCCAGCTTGAGTTTTTGCTGGTCCACGACTTTCTTGTACACCTCGAACTCGGCCTTGATCTGGGCCGTGAACTCTTCAGGCGTGTTGGCTACCACCAAAGAGCCGGTGTCGTTGATGCGCTTGGTCACGCCCGGCTCTTGCAGGGCTTTTTTCACGCCCGCACTGATCTTGTCCACCACCTCTTTGGGCAGATTTTTAGGGCCCATGATGCCGTAGTACGCCATGCGGTTGACAGGTTCCAAACCGATTTCCTTGAAGGTCGGCACGTTGGGCAACTGAGGCAAGCGCTGAGGCGCAGCCAGCACAATGGCCACCAACTTGCCCGACTGGATGAAGGGCAACGCCGAGGGCAGGTTGTCAAAAATGATCGGCACCTGGCCGGCCACGGTATCGTTCAGGGCCGGACCCGCGCCGCGGTAAGGAATGTGGGTGATGAACACACCTGACAAGCTCTTCCACAACTCGGTTTGCAGGTGACCAATACCGCCCGTGCCGGACGAGGCGTAGGAATATTTGCCGGGGTTCTTCTTCAGCTCGGCCACAAAACCCGCGTAATCCTTGGCCGGGAAGCTGGGGTGTACCGCGATCACGTTGGGCGTGGCGGCAATGTTGATGATGGGCGTGAAGTCGGTCAGGACGTTGTACGGGATCTTGGGGTTGATGGCCGGGTTGGCGGCCGTGGTCGACACGGTGGCCATGCCCAGGCTGTAGCCATCGGGCGCAGCGCGGGCGGTCTCCAACGCACCCACCACGCCGCCGCCGCCGGCTTTGTTCTCCACAATCACGCTTTGGCCCAAGGCTTTGCCCAAGGGCTCAGAGATCACGCGGGCCACGATGTCGGTCGTTCCACCCGGTGCAAAAGGCACTTGAAGTTTGATTACTTTGTTGGGATAGGCCTGCGCCCACACCGAACCACTGGCCAAAACGGTGGCAGCCAAACCAGCTGCCGAAACCAAACTGCGACGCTTCATCGAAAACTCCTTAAAAGAGGGCACATGATAAGCAAAAACGGGCCCCTGTCGTGAGGGGGAAAACCCATAAAACCGTCAAAAAAGCATGAACCCCAGGTGACAAAACCCCGCTTGGACCACCTGAAAGGTCAGCTATCCTAGTCAAGTGAACTTTGCCCAACTCCTCTTCCCCGATTTTTCCCTGATTTTGTGCGGCTATCTGATCTGCCGCTTCACCGCCTTGAACCGCCCCGTGTGGCAACAGGTGGAAAGTCTGGTCTATTTTTTCCTTTTCCCAGTTTTGTTGTTTCACTCCATCGTGAAAAGCCCGTTGGACCTGACGGCCGCCTCCAGCCTGATCGGCGCGGGCCTGAGCTTGGCGCTGGGGGCCATTGCTCTGACCTATAGCCTGCCCTACTGGCCTGTGCTGGGCCGCTACCTGGACCGGCGCGACCATGCTGCAGCGGCGCAGGTGGGCTTTCGCTTCAACTCCTTCATTGGCCTTGCGCTGGCCGAACGCCTGGCCGGGCCCGAAGGCTTGTTGATGATTGCGGTGCTGATTGGTTTTTGCGTGCCCCTGTTCAACATTGGCGCGATCTGGCCCATGGCCCGACAAGCCCAAACTGGCTTATTGCGCGAGCTGGTGCGCAACCCCCTGATCATCGCCACCGTTTCAGGTCTAACAGCCAACTTGCTGGGCTTTCGCATGCCCGATGTGCTGGAGCCCAGCGTCAGCCGCATCGGTGCAGCCTCATTGGCGCTGGGTTTGATGGCGGCCGGCGCCGGCATGCAGCTGGGCAGCTTGCGCCAAGGCAAACTGCTGGGCACCACGGTGCTGCTGGTCAAACATGTGTTGATGCCCCTGATGGCGCTGGGCCTGTCGCGGCTGTTTGGCCTGAACCCCACCCAAACCACCATCTTGCTGGCCTTTTCAGCGCTGCCCACTGCCTCCACCTGCTATGTGCTGGCCGCCCGCATGGGCTACAACGGGCCGTATGTGGCGGCCTTGGTCACACTGTCCACCTTGGCCGGTATGTTGAGTTTGCCGTTTGCATTGGGTGTGCTGCGCGGCTGAACAAAATTTGCGCTGCCAACCAAAGCTCGGTTTTGCAGGTCTGTGCCTTCAGGTTCGACTTATTGGCGCAAGGCGGGCCGCATTTTGGGCTTGCGACCAAGCCACCTGCTCTTGCACCACCGGGTCCGGATGCCCTGTGTGCACAGCCAAAGCCTGCAGCAAAACCTGACGTTCACTTTCAGGCAAGGCCGACGAGGCCAAGGCATTGCCCGCCGCCAAAGCCAAATTGCGCAGCCAGCGGGCGTGTCCGATGCGGCGGATGGCGCTGCCTTCGGTGCGGCGCAAAAACTCGGCTTCATTCCAGGCCATAAGCTCAGCGATGCTGCCCGCGCCCAAACCGCCGCGCGCTTGCCAATCGGGCAAAGGGCTGACTTGCGCGAACTTGTTCCAAGGGCAAGCCAGTTGACAGTCGTCGCAGCCATAAATGCGGTTGCCGATCAGCGGGCGCAGGGCCTCATCGATCGGCCCGGCGTGCTCAATCGTCAGGTAAGAAATGCAGCGCCGCGCATCCAACTTGTAGGGGCCAACGATGGCCTGCGTAGGGCACAGGTCCATGCACGCGGTGCACTGGCCACAATGCGCCGACACCGCTGGCGTTGCAGTCAGGGCAAAGTCGACAAACAACTCCCCCAGAAAAAACATCGACCCTGCCTCGCGTGAGAGGACCAAGGTGTGTTTGCCGCGCCAACCCAAGCCGCTGCGGGTGGCCAGCTCGGCCTCCAGCACCGGCGCCGAATCGGTGAACACGCGGTGGCCAAAGGGGCCAATCGCCAGGGCGATGCGGTCCTGCAGTTTTTGGAGGCGCGAGCGCAAAACCTTGTGGTAATCACGCCCCCGGGCATAGAGCGACACCACCGCCTCGCCCGGCTGCAAGCTGCGGGCGGTTTCACGCGCCAACCAGTCTGGCGGGGTGCCTTGCGGCAAGTAGTCCATGCGGGCGGTGATCACGCTCACCGTGCCCGGCACCAGCTCGGCTGGGCGGGCGCGCTTCATGCCGTGGCTTGCCATGTAGCCCATGCTGCCGTGAAAACCTGCAGCCAACCAGGCTTGTAATCCGGGCTCTGCCGAGAACAAATCGATGCCCGTCACGCCAATTTGGGACAATCCCGACTCACGCGCCCAGATCTGGATCTGGGGCCACAGTTCAAGAAGGTCGATTTGAGTACGTTGAGCAGTCACCCGACGATTGTAGAAAGCCCCGCCGCCCCAGCGCATTGGGAGGGCTTGTGGCTGGATGAAGCTGCCACCCAAGCCTTTGCCGAGCAGCTGGCGCAAGGCCTGCAAAGCTGGCCTGGCGGGCGCGATGCACGCATCGAGCTGCGCGGCAATCTGGGCGCGGGCAAGACCACCCTGGTGCGCCACCTGCTGCGCGCCGCCGGGGTCACGGGGCGCATCAAAAGCCCGACCTACGCTGTAGTAGAACCCCACCAAACGGGCACAGGCGACGCAACCTGGCCCATCTGGCATTTTGACTTTTACCGTTTCAACGACCCCCAGGAATGGGAAGATGCGGGCTTTCGCGACATCTTTGCCGGGCCG
The DNA here is from genome assembly GCA_945897795.1 of Limnohabitans sp. Rim8. Lineage (GTDB taxonomy): Bacteria > Pseudomonadota > Gammaproteobacteria > Burkholderiales > Burkholderiaceae_C > Limnohabitans_A. The sequence continues at coordinate 36,153 of CAMDFT010000018.1, forward strand.
GGCCTGAAACTCATGGAGTGGCCCGACAAAGTGGCCGGGCAACTGCCCCCGCCCGATTGGGTGATCGCGCTCGACGCCATCGACGAAGACCAGCGCCAAGTGCGCATCAGCACAGGCACAGAGCGCGGGCGCATGTGGCTGCAAGTCTGGATCCAAGGTGCAGACCATGCGAAGTGACCGCCGTCGCCTGATCAAAGCGGGTTTTATGGTGCTGAGCCTGGGCGCTGCACAGATCGCTCGGGGCGCCAACATGCTGGCGGTGCGCATTTGGCCCGCAGCCGATTACAGCCGCGTCACCCTCGAATCGGACGCGCCGATCCAGAGCACCCAGACCTTCATCGCCTCGCCACCGCGCCTGGCGGTGGACATCCAAGGTCTGCAACTGAACGCCGCATTGCGCGAGTTGGTGGGCAAGGTGCAAGCGTCTGACCCAAACATTGCCGGCATCCGCGTGGGCCAGTTCAGCGCCAACGTGGTGCGCCTGGTCATCGACCTCAAGCACCCCATTGCGCCGCAGGTCTTCAGCCTGCAACCCGTGGCCCCTTACGCACACCGCTTGGTGCTCGACCTCTACCCCAGCCAGGCCATTGACCCTCTGGAGCAACTGATCCAGGAGCGCACCGCGGCCAAAACCCCGTCTGCCGTGGACAGCTTGCCCGGAGCCTCGGCCGCAGTGAATGACCCCTTGGGCGATCTGATCGCCCGGCAAACCCAGCCCGGCGCAGTTGCCATGCCTTTGCCCGCGCCAACGACCCGCCGGCCCGAACTGTCCCGCAGCGAAGGCCCCTTCATGGACAACCCGAGCCGCCCGGGCCGGGCACCCGAGCCACCCCGCACCGACCGGCTGATCGTGGTCACGTTGGACCCGGGCCATGGCGGAGAGGACCCGGGGGCCATTGGCCCAGGCGGCACGCGCGAAAAAGACGTGGTCCTCAAAATCGCCAAAATGTTGAGCGAGCGCATCAACGCCAGCAGCGTGGGCGGCAGCCCCATGCGGGCGCTCCTGACACGCGATGCCGACTTTTTTGTGCCCCTGCATGTGCGCGTCCAAAAAGCCCGGCGCGTGCAATCTGACTTGTTTGTCAGCATCCACGCCGATGCTTTTTACACCCCGCGCCCGCAAGGCGCCAGCGTGTTCGCGCTCAGCCAGGGTGGGGCCACCAGCGCTGCGGCGCGCTGGATGGCACAAAAAGAAAACAAGGCCGACGACATCGGCGGCGTGAACTTGGGCGGGCAAGATGCACAAGTGCAACACGCCTTGCTCGACATGAGCACTGCAGCGCAAATCAAGGACAGCCTGTCTTTGGGCAGCAGCTTGCTGCGCGAAATCGGCAGTGTGGGCAAGTTACACAAACCCCGCGTCGAGCAAGCCGGTTTTGCGGTGCTCAAAGCCCCAGACATCCCCAGTGTGCTGGTCGAGACCGCCTTCATCAGCAACCCGGAAGAAGAAGAAAAACTGCGCAGCGAGGCGTACCAGAAGCAACTGACCGACGCCCTGCTGCGCGGCATCCTGCAATACTTCTCACGCAACCCACCGCTGGCGCGCAACCGGGGCCTGTGATGCGGCTGATTGTTGGGCTGAGCTTGTGACGCTACTCTCCGTCAATCCGGGCTGGTTCCACCGCATGTGCCGCCAACGCAAAAAGCTCGAGCTTGCGGCCTTGCGCGGGGAAACCTGACGCAATGCCACATGCCCGCCCACACCTAATCAAAAAAACAAAATGACACCCAACAAGATAAATGACATACTTATAAAAATATGTCATTTTCAACCGAAATGGATCATCTCATGTACGAAATGAAAATATCTGAAGGCGGGCGCGTGGTCATACCCGCACCCATACGCCGCAGCCTTGACCTGAACGAGGGCGACACCGTGGTGTGGGACATCCTCAACGGCGAAGTCCACCTCAGCACCCGAAAAAAACAACTCGAAAAAGCCCGTGCTTTGTTTCAGAAAAGCACCCCACCGGGCACTCAACCGCAACTGGTAAAAGATTTTTTGAATGAACGGCGCAGCGAAACCGAACGCGATGAACCCGCATGACCAGCCGCAAAACCACGCACACACCAGCCACAGTGATCACTGCCCATGACCCTGAGGGCACCCCCTGCTACGTGCTGGACGCATCCGCATTGCTGGCCTACTTAAATGGCGAGCTGGGTGCCGAGCGAGTCCAGCAATGCATTGAGCAAGGGCAAGCCATCATGAGCAGCGTCAATTTGGCCGAAGTGCTCAGCAAATGTGCAGACCAAGGCATGAGCAGCGCCGACCAAGCCGCCCTTTGCGCTGCCTTACCCCTCGAAATTACGGCTTTTGACACCGCACTGGCTATGACCAGCGCTGCCCTGCGAAGCACCACCCGCTCACAAGGCTTAACGCTTGGGGATCGCTGTTGCCTGGCACTGGCGCAATCACGCAGCGCCACCGCATTGACCGCAGACCAAGCTTGGTCACACCTTGGACGGGCAGACATTGGTGTCCAACAGATACGGCCGGACAACCAGCGCGCATGAAGCGGCTCATTCCGTCCAGGCCCTGACCCAGCAACTGCGCCTGCGCCACTACCTGCGCGGCTACGGCTACACCTTGGGCAAAGGCATCGCGCGGGCCACACCCAAGCCCCGAAAATCTCTGGCCCTTGAAGTCGTCGTTGTCTAAAGCGTTTTCAAAGTTGGCCGACTCAGATGGCAGCCGATGGGTTAAGACTCAGCCAGGTTTTGAGTCGGTCCACGCCTTGCGCCAGCCGCACCAAGTCTTTGGACGCAAAGCACCAGCGCAGCCAGCCCGCCGCTTCAGGGGCAAAGGCTTCACCGGGGGCCAGGCCCAGACCGGCTTCGGCTACCAGTCGCTTGGCAGTCTGCACCGCATCGGGATGGCCGTCGAGCCTGAAAAACGCGTACATGCCGCCCTTGGCGGGGGCCACTTGCACGCCCGGCACGGCTTGCAACAGCGGCACCAGGGTGTCGCGGCAGGCTTTGAGGTGCGCTACCACTCTCGGCGTGATGTCGGCGGTGTTTTGCAAAGCCACCACCCCCGCCTTTTGGGTGAACACCGAAGCGCACGAGGTGTTGAATTCGATCAGTTTGCCCATGTGCGGCGTCATGGCGGCGGGCATGACCAGCCAGCCCAAGCGCCAGCCGGTCATCAAAAAGCTCTTGGAAAAGCTGTGCACCACGACCAGACGATCATCCGACTCGACCACATCCAGAAAGGACGGGGCGCAGCCGTTGGGTGTGTCGGTTTCGTAATACAGGCGCTCATACACCTCGTCGGCCAGCACCCAGGTGCCGGTGTTGCGGCAGTGCGCCAGAATCTCGGCCTGCTCGGCGCGGCTGAGTGTCCAGCCCGTGGGGTTGTTGGGCGAGTTGACGATCAGCATCCGCGTGGCGGACGTGATCGCGGCTTTAAGCGCCGCCATGTCGAGCTGCCACTGGCCGTCCACCGGGCGCAGCGACACGCACTTCAAATCCGCGCCCATCACCAAGGCCTGCGCCGTCAGGTTGGGCCACACGGGCGTCACGGCCACCACTTCGTCGCCCGCGTCGATCAGGGCTTGCGCGGCCAGCATCAGCGCATTCACGCCACCCGAGGTGATGGCGAGGCGCTCCACCCCAATGGGGCCATGCAGGGCCGACATGTAAACCGACACGGCCTCGCGCAACTCCGGCAGGCCCAGGTTGTGCGAATAAAAAGTCTCGCCTTTTTGCAGCGAATCGGTGGCGGCTTGGCGCACGATGTCGGGCGTCACTTCGTCAGATTCACCAAACCAAAAGGCCAATACATCGGGGCGTCCCATGCCCGCGTTGGCGACTTCACGGATGCGGGATTCTTCCAGGTCCATGACGGCCTGGCGCATGAAAGGGGCGGTGTTTTTGTTCATCCCAACATCCTAATGCTTGACGCGTTTTGAACGAGTCACCTCTTGCACAGTGTTGGCTGCCCGTTTGAATTTGTGTTTGCAGAAGGGCCGGGCTTGCCTATGATCCACAACACAACAAAAGACAGGGGGAACGCCATGAAGACTGGGCATTTAGCGTCCACGCTGGCCAGCGTGGTTTTGGGGCTGGGCTGGCTGGCGGCTGTGCCCGCCAGCGGGGCCACAGACAACTTCACCGCCGTGACCGCCGCCGACAAACCGGCCAAGGGCAAAAAACCCAAACAGGCCAAAGCCCCAAAGGTCCCCACAGACAAAGGCTCGGCAGAAAGCAAGCCCGAGCGCGACAAACGCCTGATGCGCGAATGCCGGGGCCGACCCAACGCCGGGGCGTGCGAGGGCTACGCCAGCTGAGTGCTTCAGGCGCCGGACTTTACAAGCGGCTGCGCCCACCTCTGCGCCAAACCGCTGGCGCGCGCACTGGGGCGGTGGATGGCCGCTTCGAGCAAACCGGCTTCGGCCTCGATCAGGGTGAACTGCTCGCGAGCCCTTGTGATGCCGGTGTAGACCAGCTCGCGGCTAAGGACCTCGGCACCGCCCGGGGGCAACACCAGCGCGGTGTGCTCGAACTCCGAGCCTTGGCTTTTGTGCACCGTCATGACAAAGGCGGTGTCGACCTGGGCCAAGCGCATGACGCTCACCGAGCGCAAGGCTTCACCGTCCAAAAACCAGACCTTGGGCTTGCCTTCGGTGTTGGGCAACACCACGCCCACGTCGCCGTTGAACACGCCCAGCTGCGCGTCGTTACGCGTGACCATGACGGGCCGCCCCTCGTACCATTCGCCTTTGACTTGCAGCAGGCCCGCATCGGCCAGAGCTTTTTGCACCGCCGCATTAAGCGCTTGTGTGCCCCAATCGCCCTGATGCACCGCGCACAAAATGCGAAAGCGATCGAAGGCCTTGAGCACGCTGCGCACCCAGTTGGCGTGGCTTTCGCTGGACACCTCAGCGCCCTGATTTGCCGGGCCGGTTTGCATAAGGCGCAGGTAATCGGCATACGAAGGCTTGCCCGCTGCGCCCAGCGCCAAGGCGCACACGGCCTGGGGGCTGCTCGGCTGCAAGGCCAGCAGGGCAGAAGCTTGCCCTGTAGGAGCGGTCTCCGACCGCGATAAATCGCCAACCAAACCATCGCGGCCAGAGGCCGCTCCTACAAAAACGTCGCGGGCTGCAACGGCATCGCCCCGGTTCACCGCCAGCGCCAACTGGCCAATGGCGCCTTTGAAGCGGCGGCTTTGGCGCAGCATCACGGTTTGCTGGGCCAGCACGGGGGCTGGATCGTTCACGACAAATTCCGCATCCAGGGACTGACCCGCTGTGTGCTGCACAAACTGCCCAGTGGCCGCGCTGTAGCGGCCCGCTGCAGCGTCTTGGCACAAGTCGCCCAGCACCGCACCGGCTTCGACCGAGGCGAGCTGGTCTTTGTCACCCAACAGCACCAAGCGCGCGGTAGGCGGCAAGGCCTGCAGCAGCGCGTCCATCATTTCCAGGTGGACCATCGAGGCTTCGTCGACGATCAGCACATCCACATCGAGCGGGTTGGCGGCGTGGTGTCGAAACTGGCGTGTGTCGGGCCGCGCCCCCAGCAACGAATGCAGCGTGCGCGCCGGGCCCATGCGGGCGATCAGCGCGCTCAGGTCCAGCCCTGCATCGGCAGGCACGGGCAAGCGGGTCAGGGCATCGTCGATCGACTGCTTCAGACGCGCCGCCGCCTTGCCGGTGGGCGCAGCCAACGCCACGCGCAAGGGGCTGCCATCGGGGTGCAGCGCCAACAGCAGGGCCAGCAAGCGGGCGGCGGTGTAGGTTTTGCCGGTGCCAGGCCCACCGGTGATGACCGACAGGCGGGCGCGCAGCGCCACGGCGCAGGCCACTTTCTGCCAGTCGGTGAGGTTGTGGGCTTGGGGATTGGGCGCTTCGGGGTTGGGCACAAAGAAACGGTCCAGCCATTCGCGTGCCGCTGCTTCGGGCACGGCCAGTGGCTCGCTGGCGCGCAGCAGCAAGCTCTGGCCCACGCGCTGCTCATAGCCCGCATAGCGGCGCAGGTACAAAAGCGACGCATCGGCCGATCCACCCAGCACCAGCGGTTGGCCTTGGTCGGGGGCATCGGCCAGGCGCACACAAGCACTGGGCGAGTGGCCTTGCAAAGCGACTTGCCAGTCGGCCAGCGTGGCGGGCATGTGCGCCCACAAAGCCTTGAGACCCTGATCGCCCTCCACGGCTGGCGCAGGCCAGCCCAGCAAGGCCACGGGCGGCTGGCACAGTTCGGCCACGGACAGGCAGGTGTGTCCGCGCCCTTCCATGTGG